>PEWW01000066.1 GCA_002779345.1 Candidatus Omnitrophica bacterium CG07_land_8_20_14_0_80_50_8
TCCGTTCCGGGCGCCCAGCCCACCCCCGCCGAGACCCGTTCAGTACGAACTGGCTTTCGGCTAATTTAGACAGCTATGACTTTATATAGTATTTTATTGACGCAACCAAGCCGTTACTTACAACGGCTAGTATATCAGCCAAACTCGGCCGCTGTAAAGACTATTTATCGAAAGGCGTTTTGTCGGCAAGAGATCCGGGCGAGACGTCAATCGACGCAAGGCGTGCAACCCTCATCAGAGTTTACCGCTTTTTTTCACAAATTTCATTTGAAGGCCGTACAACATTTCCTGAAGCATCGCCGCTTCTTCTTTGGTGAGATTGCCTTTCGTTTTTTCAGAGAGAATTTCAAGGACATCGATCAGAGATTTTGCCTGAACAAGATTTACGGTGGGCGTCTGACCCGTGGCTGTGGAGTCCGGAAACTCCCCGAGCGCCATAAAAGCCTGCACACCCAGCGAAGTGATCAACGAAGAAAAGCTGGGTTCAAGCGCAGGGCCATTTGCCGGTTCGGATTCATCCGACGATTTAACAGCAGGCCCGGGAGCGCTTTTTTCCTTTTCTACGTTATTTTTCCAGGATTCATCTACCTTTTTTTTAACGGTAGAGCCGGGAGGCATTTCACGAGGGTCGGCCACTGCTCACCTCTAAAATAAAGCGTTAAAATTTTTTTCGATTTTTGCTGCTACGGGCTTTGCGTCTCTTGATTTCGCTGGGCTTCTCATAATGTTTCCTGGCCTTAAGCTCTTTCAAAATCCCTTCCCGCTCAATCTTTTTCTTGAAACGTCGAAGCGCTTTTTCAAGAGGCTCATTGGGCCCCACTTCAATTTTCGACATAACTTAAAGTCCTTTTCTATTGTCTTACATAACATAGGTTTATGAGAACGGCTCGGATTATAACCTGATTTTCAAAGGGTGTCAATCACCGCCGCTTTAAAACAAACTCCAGATTTTTACCTCTTTTTTTAACGGTCACCAGACCCGGCAAGTGGCATTCGAGGCCGTCTTCCTCGGATCGGATCATTTCAACCACGCTTGAGACGTGCTCATAAGCAAATCGCTTCAGGCTGCCTTTTAAATTTTCCAGGGCCTTAAGTAACACCTCCCGCCTGATGGCGGGGTGTAATCGTTCAAGCGCTTCCAAACGCAGCGTCACTTTATTTCCATGTTCGTGAGCGCCGCCGCAGGCTCTAAACGCCGCCCTAGAAACCGTGTCGAGGTAATCCTGAATCTCCGCGCAAATGGACTCGAGGTTGGCGAGCAAATGTTTGATCTTGGGGTTATAGAATTTAGCCAACGTCGGCAGTAAACGATGGCGGACTCGGTTTCTTGCAAACACCCTGTCACGATTCGTCCGATCCAGAAGAAACGGCAATCGGTTCTCTTTCAAAAAAATCACAAGATCCTTTTTTTCAGTGGAAAGCAGAGGCCTGATTACCTGAAACCGGCCTTGGTTTCTTTAGTAAGGAATGCCGATGAGCCCCTTGAGACCCGATCCGCGTATGAGTCTTAAAAGCATCGTTTCGGCTTGATCGTCCAACGTATGCGCCGTGACAATTTTGTCGGCGCGCGTTTTGGCCGCGATATCCTCAAAAAACGAATAACGCTCGATCCTGCCCATTTCTTCGATGGATCGCTTGTTTTTTTTGGCAAGAGTTTTTAGGTCGATAGTTTTTGAATAAAAAGGAATCTTGAGCGCTTGAGACGTTTTTTTTACCAGCTTAAGGTATTCGTTTCCGGCCTTTTTAAGGAGGCCGTGGTTCAAATGCGCTACATTAATTTTAAAGGCGTACTTTATTTTTAATTTGTCGATCAGCCATAGCAACGCCATCGAATCCGGTCCCGCGGACACTCCCACCACCAGGACGTCATTTTTTTTAAAAAGCTGATGCCGTCGGTTCGCGATCTCAATTTGCTGAAGAAGTTTTTTGACGCTGGACGTGGCAAGACCCCTCATAAAAAAACACGGATAAAACCGGCCGTTTGCCTTGTTTTACCCGTGAGTTGAAAAACCTGCAGATTGTTAGTATACGAAAATATAGGTCGCCTTGTCGGTCGCGGGGTCGTACTCCACATCGACCTCGGTTCCATTGGTCAGCGACTTGATATCTCTATCTTTTTCGCCGTCGGTGATATCGGTCGTTTCATCTAGTTTGATCGTGAGAATCTTATCGTTGGCGGCGTTTTCCGTTTCGCCATACAACTTGACTGTCACCGTTTTAGCGGCCTGATCCGTCGACGCAATTTCCCCGGAGACAAACTCAAGGTTTTCTGAAACGGCCAACGCGGGGTTTGCTGTACCGGCGGTCGCGGTCTGAACCGCAACGGGTGCGGGAGCCGAAACTGTCACCGCGGGGGTTGCTGGCACAGGCGCGGAAATCGCAGGCAACGGCAAAACATCCGATGTTTGAGCTAATGTCGCAGGCGCCGGTTCAGACGAAACGGCAACTGTCTTCTCGGACGCGGGCCCTGCGGACGACGGCGAGTCCGTAGATCCTTCAGCGCATAGCGCATAAGTCTGGAAACCCAATCCAATCATCAAGAACAACAACGCGGTTTTTTTCATGTGTGCTCCGTTAAGATAATTTTGCGTACCCAATCTTTTAATTGCGTTGATTATACCAATTTTAGCGGAAATGTCAAAAAACACTTAACCTTGCATAAGCGCCGACCTTTCTTTCTAGAAAAAATGGCGATGAGTGGACTCGAACCACTGACCCAGTGCTTATGAAGCACTTGCTCTAACCAGGCTGAGCTACATCGCCTAAAATCCGTCCGCCGCCCAGGACGCGCGGCCCGTCATAAAAAACAGCCGCCTGCCCCGGCGTTACCGATTTTTGAGGCTCATCAAACTGAATAACCGTTCCGTGTTCTTGGACGGACGTAATGCGCGCTTTCGCCTTGGCGCCGGTTGAACGAATCTTGACGGCCACATCCCCGAGTCTTGGCTTCAACATCCAGTTAACCCGATGCACCACTGCCCGATTTTTGAGAATATCAGCCTCTTGGCCGATGGTCACCCGATTATTTTTTGCGTCAATAGTCGTTACGTAATAAGGTTCTCTGCCTGAGATGCGAATGCGTTTTCTCTGCCCTACGGTAAAAAGATGACTGCCCCCGTGGCTGCCCACGACTTGACCGCCTTGATCCACAAAAACACCGGCGCCGGGCAGCCTCTCCGGAGCATAACTTTCGACGAATTTGCAATAGTCTGATTTAACAAAACAGATTTCCTGGCTGTCCGGCTTTTCAAAAGTTCGCAGTCCGAGTTCCCCTGCAATCTCGCGCACCCTTGTTTTTTTTAGTTCCCCCAAAGGAAAAAGCGTTTTTGACAATTGTTTCTGCGTCAAGCCGAACAGGACATAAGTTTGATCCTTCGATGGGTCGGCGCTGTCCGAGATAAAGAACCGCTCTTCTTTTTCATCGTATCCTTTTCTCGCGTAGTGTCCGGTCGCGACGTAATCCGCTTCTAATGCTTTGGCCTTATCCAGCAAAACACCGAACTTGATGCTCTGATTGCACTCAATGCAGGGGTTGGGCGTACGGCCCGCCAGATATTCGTTTACAAAATAATCAATCACCTTTTGTCTAAAATCAGACGAGAGGTCCATCACGTAATACGGAATCCCTATTTTTCTTGCGACCGAACGCGCGTCTGCGATGTCCCGGAGCGAGCAGCATCCTTTAGATTTTTCGTCGCGGCATTCGTCATCTGACCAGGTTTTGATCGTGACCCCGATCGCCTCATAGCCTGCTTCTTTCACGAGCGCGGCGCACACAGAACTGTCTACTCCTCCGGACATGGCGACAATCACCCGGCTTTTCATCAGCACACCCGATTCGCGCAGTAATCTGAGACCAACGCAAGGGTCTTTTTATAATCGGAATCTTTGATGGGTATTAAATGGGCGACGGCTCGTTCGATGTACTCATTCGCCTTTCGCATGGCCATCGCGATGGATTTTTTTTGAACGGCAAGAGTTTTAATTTTTTCGAACGCTTCCAGACCGTCATTCTGCACTTCCGCCAAAAGCGCTAAACGCTCGGCGTCGCCCAAACTTTGAAATAAATAAAGCAACGGCAGCGTGACATCGTTTTTAGTGATATCGAGACCCGGGGTCTTGCCGAGGCGCTTGGTCTCGCCGATGAGATCCAGGCAGTCATCCACAATCTGGAACGCCATGCCAAGGTTACGGCCATATTCCCCCAAAAGATTTATATTGGCCTTGTGAGTGCCGGACAAATAAGCCCCTCCCATGCAGGCGGCCTGAAAAAGCGAGGCTGTTTTTTGATGAATAATATCAAGATACTCCGCCTCGCTTATGAGGAAGGATTTACGTTTTTCGATTTGTTTCATCTCGCCTTCACAAATGACGTGGGCGCAGGCAGCGAAGGTCTGATTGATCCATGGATCGCCCAGATCCGCCAAAACCAGAAACGCCTTCGCGTAAAGATAATCGCCGGAAACGATTGAAATTTCAGATCCCCACTTTGAATAAATCGACGGCATATTTCTCCTCAGGTTCGCATCGTCGATAATATCGTCATGAATCAGCGTCGCGGTATGGATGAGCTCTATCGCAACCGCCAGGCGCGCGGCACGGGGGTTTTCCTTCCCCTCGATCTTCGAACAAAGAATCGTCAGCGCGGGCCTTAAAAATTTCCCGCTCATCGCCAGCAAATGACTATGGATTTGGCAAATCAAGGGATCCGTCGATACGAGCGCTTCTTTAAGCTGCTCGGAAAATAGTTTTAAATCCCTGTCGATCGGAGCGTAAATATCGTTTAGATTGGTTTTTAAAAGCATACCGTTTTAAGCGCCTTGAGTGTTTTTTGAAAATCTCGATCGCCGTGGGCCGCCGACACGAACAGCGTTTCAAACGCGGAAGGAGGCAGGTAAACTCCTTCGGCAAGCATGCCATGGAAAAAAGTTTTAAAAAGGCGTTGATCGGATGAGCGGGCATCCTTAAAATTTACAACGGGCCGTGGAGTAAAGAAAATAGTGAACATGGATCCGACGTCTTGAATGACCGCCGACACTTTACGTTTCATAAAAATCCCGCGCGCCTCTTCGAGAAACTGACTTGTTTTTTGCCGCATCTTTTCATAAAACGGTTTTGAAAGCCTCGAGAGGACGCTTTTTCCGGAGGCCATGGAAAGCGGGTTACCTGACAAAGTGCCCGCTTGATAGACTTTTCCGCTGGGAGAAAGAGCGCTCATAAGCCCCGAGCGCGCGCCAAAAGCGCCGACCGGCAGACCCCCGCCGATAATTTTTCCCAAAAGGGTGATGTCCGGTTCGATTCCATATACATGCTGGGCGCCTCCAAAACACACGCGAAATCCGCTGATGACTTCGTCAAAGATCAAAAGGGCGCCATTTTTTTTGGTCTCTTTTCTTAAAACCTCCAAAAATTCTTTTTTCGCCGGGACGACTCCCATGTTGGCCGCGATGGGTTCGACGATAACGCAGGCAATCTTTTTTTCTTTCTTAAAAAAATCTATAACCGCTCCCGAGTCGTTGTAAGGAAGCACGCTGGTCCATCGGGCAATGTCTTTGGGGACTCCTCGGGAGTCGGGGGATCCAAAAGTGGCCAGGCCACTGCCCGCTTTAACGAGGAGACTGTCCCCGTGCCCGTGGTAACAACCTTCAAATTTTAGAATCCGATCCCTTTTGGTAACGCCTCTGGCGAGCCTGATCGCACTCATCGCGGCCTCCGTTCCGGAGCTTGTGAAACGGATCCTCTCCATGGCCGGAAAGGCTCTTTTGATTTCTATCGCCAAAGCGGTTTCGTATTCAGTGACGGTGCCAAAGCTTGTTCCCTTCGCGGCTTGCGACTGGATGGATTGAACCGTCTGCGGATCGGCATGACCCAAGAGAATAGCCCCCCATGAAAGGCAATAATCTATGTACTTTTGGCCCCTGATATCATAGAGACAGGGTCCCAAGCCGCGTTTCATAAATACCGGATCACCGCCTACCGATTTAAAAGACAGCACAGGGCTATTGACGCCGCCCGCCAAGTGCTTTTGAGCTTCGGCCCACGCTGTATTTTTAGAACTCAAGGTTTTGCTCCGTTTGAATGGGCGAGCCATCGGGCCAGGTCTTTTGCCCAGTAAGTAAAAATAAGGCTCGCGCCGGAACGCTTCATCGAAAGGTGCGTTTCAAGCACTGCTTTTTTCTCATCCATCCAGCCTCTTTGGGAGGCCGCTTTGATCATGGCGTATTCTCCGCTGACACTGTAACAGCCGACGGGGCAATCGAACCTTTCTTTAATGCGATACATAATATCCATAAACGCAAGCGCCGGTTTTACGAGTAAGACATCCGCTCCCTCTTCGAGGTCTGTCTGGGCCTCGCGCAAAGCCTCCCGGGCGTTAGCGGGGTTCATCTGATAACTGGAGCGGTCGCCAAAAGCGGGGGCGCACTGGGCGGCCTCGCGAAACGGGGCATAAAAACAGGAGGCGTACTTAACGGCATAAGAAATGATGGGTGTGTGTTTAAAATCATTTTTATCGAGCAG
>PEWW01000186.1 GCA_002779345.1 Candidatus Omnitrophica bacterium CG07_land_8_20_14_0_80_50_8
TTATCCTTGATAAACCCTGCTTCTTTCCATACAATAGGTTGGATAAGATCTTAAAAAGATGCCAAAATTAATTCAAAACAAGTCAAAAAATTTGAGAATTTTACCTGCCAAACGGAGCAAGGAATTTGTCTTAAAGAAGGCACAGGATCTGAATGTGCGTTTCATTCGTCTTTGGTTTTCCGATATTCTGGGACAGCTGAAAAGTTTTGCCATCACCATCGATGAGCTTGCAGAGGCGATGAGGGAAGGCGCTGGGTTCGACGGCTCGGCTATCGAGGGGTTTGCCCGAAGCGATGAGTCTGATAGGCGCGCCCTGCCTGACCCTTCGACGTTCGAGATCCTTCCGTGGCGCCCGCGGGAAAACGCGGTGGCCAGGATGTTCGTGGACATCCTCAATGTTCAGGGTGCTCCTTTCATGGGAGATCCGCGGAATTGCTTAAAACGCGCTCTCAAAAAAGCGTCCGATCTCGGATACACGTTTTACGTCGGGCCCGAGATAGAGTTTTTCTACTTTCAAAATTCAGAGTCCACAAAGACGCTGGATCAAGGCGGCTATTTTGACCTGACCTCTCTTGACGCGGGATCGGATTTAAGGCGCGAAACGGTTTTGACGCTTGAAGAAATGGGGATCGGAGTTGAAACCAGTCATCATGAGGTCGCCCCCAGCCAGCACGAAATAGATCTGCGCTACACCGACGCGCTCACCATGGCGGATAACGCGATCACCTATCGACTGGTAGTGAAGGAGATTGCCATCAAAAACGGGGTGTACGCCACTTTCATGCCCAAGCCCTTGAAGGGTGAAAACGGCAGCGGCATGCATATTCACCAGTCTCTGTTTTGCGGCGACAAGAACGCCTTTTTTGACAAAAATGACCGGCACCACCTCTCAAAGGTTGCAAAACATTATATCGCGGGTCTTTTAAAATATTCGCGAGAAATTTGTATTCTAACCAACCAATGGGTCAATTCATACAAGAGACTCATGCCGGGCTTTGAAGCGCCCGTGGACGTTTTCTGGGCTAATCGTAATCCTTCGTCGCTGGTTCGCGTTCCTACGGTTCGGACAGGCCACGAGCAGTCCGCGCGGGTAGAATTTCGCTCGCCTGATGCGGCGTGCAATCCGTATCTGGTGTTCTCTGTGTTATTGGCTGCCGGCCTGGAAGGCATCAAACACGCCCTGGAATTGCCGGAACCGTTTGAACAACCTATCGCCGGAATTTCGGACCCGGAGAAGCGAAAGCGCGGCATTGAGACATTGCCGCGGAGCCTCGGAGAGGCGATCGCAATCGCCGAAGGAAGTAAATTCTTAAAAGACACGCTCGGTGAGGCTATTTTTCATTCGTTGATCGAGAATAAGAAAATTGAATGGAGTAAATATTGCGCCGAGATTACCGACTACGAACTCGAAAAATACCTGCCGATTTTATAATCTACCCCTCCGGTCGCCTTCGGCGACCGCCTCCCCTTCGTAAGGGGAGGTCAAAGGCGCCCCTACCTGTGCTTCCAGAATCAGTTCTTATCGGATAATACTTTCAGGATTTCCCGGGCGGCCCGTTCGTTGGCGCCCGGCTCTCCCAGTTTTTCAGAAATCTTTTCTAGGTTTTTCTTCATGGCAGTACGCAATTTTTCATTTGTCAGAATTTTAAGCGCCTCCTGAGCGATTTTTTTGGGCGTTGCGTCATATTGAAGAAGCTCGGGAAATTTTCGTTCACCCAACACGAGATTCGGCAGTCCGATGAACGGCACTTGGATCACGCTTTTCGCGGCTAGGTAACTTAAAAAACTGCCCTTGTAAGCAATGATCATGGGGGTTCCTAAAAGCGCGCATTCCAGTGTCACGGTACCCGAGCAGGCCAACGCGAGTGAGCTTTGATGAATCGCATCGTAATGGTCTCGTTCGATTAAGGGTAATTTGATCCCGCTTTTCTTAAAAAAATTTTCATAAAATTCTTTGGATAATGTCGACGATTTGAGTATCACGAAAGATACGTCGGGCAATTTCTTTCCTATGATTTGAGCCGCTTTTAGGAATACCGGCAGGAGCATTTTAAGCTCGCCCTTTCGGGATCCGGGCAAAAGCGTCACCAGGCGTCCCTTGGACGGCAGGGTGACAGGATGGCCGGGTTCAATTTTTACAAAATCCTTCAACGGATGCCCCACCCACGTGACGGGAATGGCGTGATCCGCGTAAATTTTTTTCTCAAACTCAAAAACAACCAGCACTTTTTTAACGTATTTTTTTATTTTTAAAATTCGTTTGGGCGCCCACGCCCAAATTTGCGGGGCGATGTAATAAACGATCGAAAGTTGCATCGCGTGTATTTTTTGCGCCAGGTGTAAATTAAAGCCCGGGTTGTCAATCAGGACGACGAGATCTGGGCGGACTTTCTCTATTTTCGAAAGAATGGCGGCAGAGGCTTTCCGGTACTGAGGGTATTTTTGGATGGCGTCGGTGAGCCCCGTCACATGAAAGTGAGCCAGGTCAAAGAATTCCCGGGCTCCCGTACTCCGAATCTTGTCGCCGCCGCCACCGTAAATTTCCAACGGTTCCTTGGCGTAGGTTCTTAAACTTTGGATGAGATTGGCGACATGCAGATCACCTGAGGCTTCTCCCGCGATGACGTAGATTTTCAATGGTTGGGCTGCCGCCCTTGAATTTGTTGCTGGATCTGCTGTTGGATTTGCAGAGCCAACGCCAGCGCCGCGCGGCCTTCGACTCCGGATACGATCGGTTGTTTTTGGTTGCGCACACAGGAGATAAAATCCGCCAGCTCCTCTTTTAAAGAGTCGCTTTTGGTGATGTCGATGATGCGATAATGAATACTCCCATTCTCTCGGGTGTGGATGGCGGCTTCCTGTTTGACATAATCCATCGATATATAGGCGTCGTCCTGAAAAATGCGGATCTTTCTCATCACGTTTTTTGTGACGCGGCTGGCGGTTAGATCACAGACAGAATTGTTCTCAAAACGGATTCTCGCGTTCGCGATGTCCTCTGTTTTTGACAAAATGCAGGCGCCTACCGCGTCCACGTATTTGATCGGAGATTTCACCAGATCCAACACGATATCGATGTCGTGAATCATCAGGTCAATCGTTACCCCGGTATTGATAATGCGCGGATCATAAGGCCCCAGACGATGGCATTCGATAAAACGGGGCACTTTAATAATATTTTTAATCGCCCGAATGGCGGAATTAAAACGTTCGATGTGTCCCACCTGAATGATCAGGCCCTTTTCTTTGGCGATGGCTAAAAGGCCGTCCGCGTCAGCCAACGAAGTGGTGATCGGTTTTTCAATCAAAAGGTGAGTACCCTGTTCGAGGAACTCTTTAGAGATACTGTGATGCATGTGAGAGGGGACGGCAATGCTGGCCGCGTCGAGTTGGCCTAGTAATTCCCGGTAGTCTTTATACGCTTTTGTTTTGCAGTGAAGCGCGCATTCTTTGGCGCGATGTTCGATGATATCGCAAACGCCTACAAGCTCGACGCCTGGGAGTTTTGAATAGACTTCCGCGTGCCGAGCACCCAATTTGCCGGCGCCGACAACCGCCACTCTTAAAAGTTTTTGCATAACGGAGTATTGTATCACCACGGCTATGGTAAAACCAATTCTAAAACTAGCATCGTATGGGCGGGATATGTTATCATGCACTTCAAAAATATTATGAAGCTTAGCCATCATTATCAGCGTATGATCGCGACCGTGAAGCCGCATATCAACCGGCTTTGCCTTGCGTTCGTTTCAGGATCCGCCAACTCCTTACTTTCAAATTTTTCAGTTGTCGGGCTCATCATCCTGTTCACAGACACCATTTTGATAGGCAAGCCGGTGTCTATCCCGCACCAGGAGTATGTCCCTCCGTTTCTTCTGGATCTTATCCATCGTTGCAATGCGTTTCCGCGCGCCGAATTATTGAACTGGTTGATCCTTTGGATGGTCGTTATTTCCTTTCTTAGACTTTTGACGGAATATGCGCAGTCCTATTTCATGAATGATGTCAGCCAGCATGTCGTTTGTGATCTGCGTAATTCTGTATACGAAAAAATTGTGCGGCTTAACTTGAGTTTCTTCGGCAAAACCCAGGCGGGGACTCTGGTTTCAAGGATCACGTATGACACGACGGTGGTTCGTGACGCGATCTCGGAAGGTCTCACCGATGTGCTCTTTCAACCGGTCGAAATCATCGTTAAGTTTTGTGTGCTGTTTTGGCTCAAGTACATGTACGGGATCTCGTGGCATCTTATTCTCATGATCGTCGTCCTGTTGCCGCTTGTCGTGTATCCGGTCATGAGGGTGGGAAGACGTTTAAAGAAACTCAGCCGTTCCGTCCAAGAACAAGTCGCCAGGATCAATACTACTTTATTCGAATCTATTTCCGGCATCCGGATCGTCCAGGGTTTCGGGATGGAAAAGTATGAAATCGACCGGTTCAATCAGCAAAACAGATCCCTTTTGAAAACCATGATGCTATCGATCAGCCGCATGATCGTGGTGAGTCCGCTGACCGAATTTATCGGTTTTATTTGCATAGGCGTGGTTCTTTGGTCCGGTGGAAAACTGGTGATCACTAATCAGATGTCGCCGGGTCCTTTTGGGGCTTTTATATTTACGCTAGTGACGCTCCAGAAGCCGTTTAAACGATTAAGCCGCGTCTACGCGATCAATCAGCAGGCGATGGCCGCGGCCGAGCGCATCTTTGCGATCCTCGATACTCCCAATGAAATCGCGGACAAAAAACACGCCAAAACGCTTGAGCCTTTTAAAAAAGAGATCTGTTTCGAACACCTCTCATTCGGATACTCGGCCCAGCCGGTTTTGACCGGCATTGATCTTAACGTCAAAGCGGGGGAGATCGTCGCCCTGGTCGGCCCCAGCGGCGCGGGTAAGACCAGCCTTATGAATCTGTTGCCTCGGTTTTACGATGTCACGGAAGGGCGGATCCTAATCGACGGCGTGGACTTGAGGGACGTGACTTTGAAATCCCTGCGCGAACAAATCGGTATTGTCGCGCAAGAGACGATTCTTTTTAACGACACGGTTGCCGCCAACATCGCGTATGGCCGGCCGCGGACGCCGTTGGCCGATATCGAAAATGCGGCGCGTATCGCGAACGCGCATGCCTTTATTTCCAAACTTCCGCTGAAGTACCAGACAGTGATCGGGGACCGTGGCACACGCGTATCCGGCGGCGAACGGCAGCGCCTCTCTATCGCCAGGACTGTGTTAAAAAATCCGCCTCTTTTGATCTTGGATGAGGCCACGTCTGCTTTGGATTCAGAATCAGAGATTCTGGTTCAGGAAGCGCTTCACAATTTGATGCGGGGAAGAACCGTACTCGTTATCGCGCACCGTCTTTCCACTATCAAAGATGCTCACCGGATCGTGGTTATTAATGAAGGGCGTTTGGCTGAAATCGGCACTCATGACCAGTTGATGCGTCATAAGGGCGTTTACAAACGTCTTTATGAGCTGCAGTTTCGCGTATAATCGAGAAACCCCGACACAAAACTTTGGCACCCGCCACGGTTTTTCGCCAGAGGACGAATCCGTCCTTCGGCCAAGCGACGGAAAATCCTTGCTTGGGGTTAAATCTTTGGTATAATTGCGTGTTTATATAAGGGCGCGCTTTATGCTCATAGGGAGCTTAAGCTTATCCTAAAATGCAGTGGCTCTGTTTTAGGGCGGGGAGAACGGGTTTTTTAGTCCGTACATAACCCTATCAAATAATAGAGGTTATGCGTTTCCGGATAACCAACACAAAGGAGAATAAATTGTCAAAAGAATTAGTTCAGAGTTTGTTGGAAGCGGGCGTTCATTTTGGCCATCAGACCAGGAAATGGAACCCCAAAATGAAACCCTATATCTTTGGTGAAAAAACGGGGATTTATATCATAGACCTGGAAAAGACCGTGGCGCATCTGACGCGGGCATGTAATTTTATTCGCGACATTGCTTCCCAAGGCCTGCCCATTCTTTTTGTGGGCACGAAACCTCAGGCGCAGGAGATCATCGAACAAGAGGCCAAGCGTTGCGGCATGTTTTATGTGAATCATCGCTGGCTCGGCGGCATGTTGACCAATTATCAGACGATCCGCAACAGTGTGCGCCGTTACCGGAGCCTCCTTTTAATGAGAGAAGACGGAACGTTTGAAGCGATCACTAAAAAGGAAATCGCTCAGCTTGAGAAGGAAATCGGGAAGCTTGAGAAAAATTTGGCCGGAGTAGCGGATATGAGCAAACTTCCGGGTGCGATGTTTATCGTTGACGCTAAAAAAGAAGATATCGCGGTTAAGGAGGCTAATCGTCTCGGTATTCCGGTGGTGGGGATTGTCGATACCGATTCGGATCCCGACGGCATTCAATACCCGATTCCCGGT
>PEWW01000021.1:0-1258 GCA_002779345.1 Candidatus Omnitrophica bacterium CG07_land_8_20_14_0_80_50_8
GAGGGTTTCCGCAGATCCCCGTCGACGAGCAGTATCTTCCGGCCCAAGGTAGTCAGAGAAACCGCTAAAAGCGCCGCGACCGTGGACTTGCCTTCGAATGGAATGGCGCTCGTGAGCATGATGCGGCGTGATTTTTCATAAGGCATCGAAAAAAGAATGTGGGTCCTCGCGTTGGCGACGGCGTCCGCCAGCGTCGCGTTGGTCTTGAGCAGCCTCACAAGGTCCGGTTCTTCCGGAAATTCATGATATTTCTGGCCCTTCAAAAATTCTTTCACCAGCGGGATGTAACCCAAAAAACAAATACCGAGCGAGATAACGTCATTTTCCGCGCGGATTCTTTGATTGGTGTATTCAAGGGTAAAGACAACAAAAACGCTGGCAAAAAAGCCGGCCATCGTCCACAGAAAAATTCCCTTAACACGGTTAGGCTCAGAGGGCCACTCCGGCGTCAAGGCGTACTCAAGTACTTTAATATTTGTAATGTTCACCGCGCCGGAAAGATTAACTTTAACATTGCTTAGGATCGTTTCTCTTCTCTTGTTAATCTCGCTTTCTATAACGCCCAGGCGCTGTTTGAGCTCCACGATCGCGGGGTGTTCGTCCTTATACCGTTGAGAAAGCTCCGTTAATTTGGATTGGATCGTGAGTTTTTCGTTGCTTAGCTGTATGATTTCAAGATCACCGGAAACGCTGGTCAATGACGAGGCAAATTCCTCTTTATTAAAACCTCCCGGGCCGGTTCTGGATTCGTCTCCAGCAACGATCCTTTCGGCATTTTCAGGCAATAGTTTCAAAATCTGTTGTCCGATAAACGTGCCCTGATGCACACTTTCTCTGACGTAGACTTCGGCAAATTTATTCGCGATCTTAGACGCCATCTCCGGTTTTGGGTGCGTTACGCTCAGCGCGATGATACGCGTACCGTGCACACGCCACGGGTTGAGGCGGGCTTCCGCGATGCTTGTCCCAAGTTCTTTCTCGACTTGAAAATGAATGGTGTGGCTGATCAAAACGGTAAGTTGTGTCCCATAATAATCTTCCGCCTGCTCCAAAACAGGCATCGTTACCCCTTGGTGGGACTGAGGGGCGTTTAACGCCGGCTCCGCCAAAATAGTGGCCGTCGCGCTGTAAAGATTTGGGAGGCTAAAAAAATGAAATACCGAAACGATAAAACATATCGAGGTGACGGTTGCGATGGCCCAAGCGTGCGTCAAAAGAACGAATAAATAATCCATCCACTCAAACTGCTGGCTTTCAT
>PEWW01000021.1:1279-6419 GCA_002779345.1 Candidatus Omnitrophica bacterium CG07_land_8_20_14_0_80_50_8
TTTTGGTTTCTTCATTCACCGTCATGGCAACCCTTAAAAATAGGTTTCGGCGACAATGATCAAGTCCCCTTCCGCAAGCTCTATATCTTTAGCCGCGCCGCCCATAATTCTTCCGGCGTCGACAAAAAAATAGTGCGGATTGCCATCCTTGGCACTGCGGACAATTTTGACACGTCCTGTCGCCGCCAACGGCGTAAAACCCCCGGCATCTGCCACGAGCCGAATCAGCGTCATGTGCAGACTAAAAACATAATTACCGGGCCGCCCAATCTGTCCCAGAAGCGTAATATATTTCCGTATGTCTTTCTTTTTCGTTTCTTCTTTTTTAGAGTCTTCTTTGCTTCGAATATCGACCATCACAATATCGCCCGGCATTAGGGACACATCCTCATCCAGCCCACGCATCACCCTATCCACGTCAACTTCAATCGTTTCTTTTTTCCTGTCACTATTTGATCGCACAATCCGCACCTTTTTTGTCGCAGCCTCGGGTGCAAAACCGCCGTTTTGAGATATAAGTCTAAATAAAGTAAGTTTATACGTCAGAATATAATTGCCCGGTTTTGACACCTGGCCAAGCACCGATACAGATTTACTGGGGCTTTCAACGATACTGATCTCTATCTGAGGATTTGAAATATATTTTTCACCGAGCTTCTGGCAAAGAAATCGTTTAAGTTTGTCCAGCGAAAGCGCCTGCGCCTGGATTTCGCCTAAAAACGGGTAACTTATTTTTCCGGATCTGGTCACACTAAACACGCCGGAAAGATCCGGCTCTCTGTAAACCTGAATGTTCAATTTATCACCGGCTTCAACAATGTCGAGATCAGTATTTAACAAATCGATGGCAGTTTTGTGAACGGACGGCGAAACAGCCGTTAGGGGAGCTACGCTCACAATCTCAGGCCTTACAGACGCCGCCTCTGGCGTGGAGCCCGATGGGTGATGCCCCGGCGCAGAAATCGACGTGCTGGGCCGACGAGGCGCCTCAACAACAATAACCCGAACTTCAGGATGCTGGAGATAATTTTTTCCAAGATTTTCCTTCAAAGAATCTTGGATCTCGGACAGCGGCATACCTTGAACCTGGATCGTTCCGAGGAGCGGGTAATTGATCTGCCCTTCAGGACCGACAAAAAAATGCCGCTTAGATTCTTTTCCCCCGCCACCTGAATATCAAGTCTGTCCCCCGGTTGAACGGAGTGTTTTGCAGGATCTTTAGAGACAGTGTCGTCGGCTCTCACCTGGCGCAAAGCGCCCGAACATAAAAAAAGAGCGATGAAAAAAACTATTTCAACTATCCGCTCTTTTTGGTCATAATTCATCAGAATTTATAATCCAGATACCCCGAAAAACGATTAGCGTAGTACTCAAAATCCTTGAAACTCGCGTTGTGATTGGTAAACTCATAAGCCAGCGTCAGATTAAAAAATCGCCGCGGAGTCCAGCCAAGCCTCAACCCCCATCGGTAAATCTGATCCTCCTGCGATCGGGTATACAAGTTCGTTGGATTATCCATATCCGGCAGTGTGGTGTATCCGCTCTGTGACGTGTACCCTGCCGTGGCTTCCCCATCCACACTGATATGCGGGGTCACCTGCCAGTTTAAATTGAGTCCATAAAAATCTGACGTTGACAAGGGGTTTGTTTGAAAAAGCGCAGAATCATAGCCTCCGGCAACTCCGGAACTTTGAGAGGTGCCGGAACCTCCGGATGTCGAGTGTGTGGCTGAAAGAGTGCCGCGGACTTTAGGCAGGATCTTTTTTGAAAAGCCCGCCGCGAAGTTAAGCCCCTTGACGGCTGGGGTAATTTTATCTAAGTGCTCTGTAGTGCTGTACCCAGCGGACAAGTTTACTCCGATGTCTGTAAATATTTTTCCACTCATGCCGACAGTTTCAGCATTTTGATAAGTGCCCGGCGGCCCGTCCAAAAAATAATCCAGGACAGTATAGCTGTGACTAATATAAACGCTGGTTTTCGGCGTCAACTGGTAAGAGAACTTCGGAGAAAACGCGTGCGTCATACTGCTCTGAGAATTATTACTAGTTAACATATTGTTCGTCTGCGGAAAATAAAACAGGCCGTTGTTATAAGTGAATGAGGCGGTGGTCTTTGGGGAGTGACGATAGTCCAGCGTCAAGTCCATGCTATTCGCGTAAGTGGTCACATGGGTCCCGTCCGTCGTATGAAGCTCCGTCCTCTCACCCTGCACAAAGGCCGTATCCGGCCGAAACGAATCATTCACCGTCACCTTCAACCGGTTAAAATCAAAGCGAAGCTGCGTTCCCATCGAGTGGTAGAAGCTGCTCGATTTGGTATGTTGGACATAACGGGCATACGACAAATCGTAAAACATCTTAATAAACGTGCGCTCCGTCCGATGGCTCATGCCTGTCCCAGACGCATAGGTATGAATGGCCTCGCCCTTCGGGTCGCGCGGGACTGCAGCATAATTGTCGTCATGCTGCCACCCGACTTTAGCCGTCGGACGAAAATACCGCCAGGTATCAAGGGTCTGTGCTTTGACTTCATCCACAACCGGTTTTTCTAAACGAATCTCATTTTGATGAAACGTCTCACCAAAACGCTCTTGGGTGTACGTGGTTGTAAACTGCTGATTGGCGCCCGAAAGCGCATCCATATCCTGGAAAGCTTTGGCCTGCCGTGGAAAAAAAAACACGGCCGCCACTTGAGCCGTAACGAGACAAAACAACAGACTTATGTGCCGGAAACGTAAAGTCATATACGCACCTTGATTTTAGTAATGTTTATCAGCCTCCGCAACTATCAGAACTGTAGCAGTCGCAATACATCAGTCAACTATTATTGATACCTATCAACAACGAACGCTTTATTTTATCAAAAAAATACACACTATGTAACAAATTTAACTGTTACCTATTCTAAACCATCATCCTGAGGCGCCACAGCCATTCGTCATTCTGAACCCGTAGGGCGAAGAATCTTGCTCTAAGATCCTTCCCCTTCGCTACGCTCAGGGTCAGGATGACGAAGCCGCCTTGGACAGCTATTATCCGACATTAAAAGCTTTTTAACAATTCGACCAGCGGCTTTGTGTATAGGTCAAAATTCAATTTTTCGTTAAAATAGGCTTTTACATTTTTGGCGTAAAAATCGTAACGCGCCATGATCTTATCCGCTGCCGCGGGGATTTGCCGGATATCGGATACACAAATCCCCAGCCCATGGCGCTCAATAAATCTAAAACACTCTTGGTCAGTAAAAATAACCGGGAGGCCATTCCGAAAATAGACGCCCAGTTTGCTCGAGGCATATCCCATCATGAGATCTCCGCCCTTGATATTGTCGGTGTCGTATAGGCCGATGCCTATCGAGGCGGAAGAAACCGCGCGATTTAAGCCGCTGTTCGGAAGCACACTCCTATTGCAGTGGACATGTTTCGCCTGCAGGTCCTTTAAAATGCAATGGGCGGCTCTGCATTGAAAGACCAGAACGTAGGGACCGTCCCAGCCCTTTGCCAAATTCGCCAAATGCCTTATCTTGGGAGACCAGGTACTGCCCAGGTGTAATAATAAAATCTTATCACGGGGAATATCAAACGCTTCATGATAATAAAAATTCTTCAAACGCTCCGAGGTTCCGGCAGGCGCGTTCGGGATCACGAAGATCTTATGATCCGGACCCAACTCGTTCTCTCGACGGACATAATCGGCCCTTTCCTCACTCAGCTCAATGGTGGCACAGGCTTTTTGATGGGCATCCTTTTCTCTCCGCCTCCAAAATTCAGTGGCGTTTTTACTCGTGAATATCTCGTCATGCAGGCAAATGAGAGGGATTTTTAGCAAACCGGCTACCTTGCCCGCGTAATACAGGTCCCATTGCGGCACGGCAAAGATACATCTATATTGAGGACAGTGTGTGGCTAGACGCCATAGAAAATGAACAGTTTTCCATTTAGTTAGATTGAACGGTATCAGTCGAACATTTTCTGAAGAAAATTTTGGAAAGGAATAAGCGCCGTCGATCATTGTATAGAGATCCACGCGCCACCCATTTTTAGCCAAAAACTCAACGGGTTCTCTCAGGCATGGGATCGCATCGACATAAGGATGTCGGATAACGAATGCGGCGTGTTTCATTATATCACTGGTTTATTCAATTCTAATCGTTGGCTATCTTTTTATAAAAATCCACTGTTTCTTGCGCGCACTTCCCCCAACCGAACATCCGCGCTCTCTCCAATGACCGCTTTGACAAATCTAGTCTCAACGGCACATTCTCACATATTTTGGAAAAACTTTCTACAATGCTGTCATCATCCGTCGGATCTACCATCACTCCGGCCTGCCCAACCACTTCGGGCAACGAGGACGTGTTTGAAACCACCACCGGCGTTCCGCATTGCATCGCTTCGAGAACCGGCAATCCAAAACCTTCGTAGAGGGAGATATAAAAAAAACTCAAGGCGCCGCTAACCAAAGGCGGCAGATCTTCATCCGGGATAAAACCCGTAAAAATAACTCTGTTTTCTAGTTTCGGATTTTGCTTGGCCGCTTCATAAACCCTGGCAAAATCCCGTCCTTCGCCGCCTACAAGGACCAAACAGTGATCCTTACTTCCGTTTTCTTCGATAAATCGAAGAAAGCACCTGACCAGTCTATCAAGATTTTTTCTTGGCTCAAGCGTCGCGAGGCTAAGAAAATATCTAAAATTTTCTGAAATGCCATATTTTTCTTTTATTTGTCTTATCTTGTCCGGATCCGCGCAAGCATTAAAGTTTTGAGATGCCCCCGGATAAATGACTTTGATTTGGGAAGTTGATAAATTTTTATTGTACTTCAACAAATCGTTCTTTGTAGACTCGGAAATGCATATGACAAATGTATCCGGATCGATCAAAGGGACGTTTTTTTTGAAAATCTGCTTCATGCGCTCCGAAAAAAATTCGGGGTGTATGAGCGGGATCAGGTCATAAACGGTGATGATCTTTTTGATCCTGTTTCTTCTCACTAAATCGGGTATCGGAAAAAAAGTCGCATGATAAATATCTGAGCGCGAAAGGAGCCTGCGGCTTAATGTGGGCGCGGGATTGAGATGCGCTTGAACCGCCATGACGAATTTATAAAGCGCTTTTTTTAAAAGCCCGTTTTGAATGTTC
>PEWW01000141.1 GCA_002779345.1 Candidatus Omnitrophica bacterium CG07_land_8_20_14_0_80_50_8
TCGGGCGGAGGCGGCCTTGATCC
The DNA here is from genome assembly GCA_002779345.1 of Candidatus Omnitrophica bacterium CG07_land_8_20_14_0_80_50_8. Classification (GTDB taxonomy): domain Bacteria; phylum Omnitrophota; class Gorgyraeia; order 2-02-FULL-51-18; family 2-02-FULL-51-18; genus 20-14-0-80-50-8. The sequence continues at coordinate 24 of PEWW01000141.1, forward strand.
GGGTAACGGCCAATTTTAAGTTTTTCTCCGGATCCGCCGCGCACGGCATTTGAATTAAGCCGATCTTCACGGATCCTTTTTTATTTTTGTGTTTCATATGAATTTTATTATATCATCGTCCGGTCAGAGATGATAACTCCGCAAAAACCGTTTCCGCAAAAAGCTGGCCGCGGTTCGTGAGACGGATTCGGCCGCCGGTGCTTGCCAACAATTCCTTAGCTTCAAGATTTTGTATGTTCTCTTCCATCCGTTCCATCAAAGAATGAAAGCGCCCGGTGTCGGCGCCCTCGTACGTGCGAAGTGCTAACAAGAAAGATTCCACTTCTTTTTTTTCAGCGTCAAGCGTTTCTTCTTCGGAATTGCTCCAATCGCCTTTTTCGATCTTTTGGAGGTAATCCAGGTAACTGGCCGCAAACATAAACCGCTGACCCTTTATGTAAGAGAACGCGCCGGGCCCTAGACCCAAATATTCCTGGTTGTCCCAATAGATCCGGTTATGTCGTGACTCAAAACCAGGTTTAGCATAGTTCAATAGTTCATAGTGGCGGAAGCCTGCTTTTTTAAGCGTCGAGCGGCCAAGCAATAGCATTTCAACCTGTAAATCCTCATCGGGGAACGCCCACTTGCCTTTTTTCGATAAACTCCCAAAAACTGTTTTTGGTTCGATGGTTAACTCATATAAAGAAACATGATCGGGCCCAAGTTCAAGCAGTCGGTTCAAAGAATTTTTCACATCATCTAACGTCTCGCCGGGTAACGAAAGTATGAGATCCAAACTGATGTTGTCGAAACCCACCTTTCGTAAAAGTTGAAATGAGTTGGCAATATCTTTCGCCGCGTGAGGCCGGTTCAAGCGTTTGAGCGTCTCATCCCTAAAAGACTGCGCGCCCAGGCTGATACGGTTGGCGCCCATCCGCCGGTAATTTTCCGCTTTTTCAAGGTCGAGGCTTTCAGGATTTATCTCGCAGGTGATTTCCGCGCCGTTTTTTATTCGAAAATGTCTTTTAATCAGATCAAAAAGAATGATGGTTTCTTCCTTGCTCATGACCGAAGGCGTTCCGCCGCCCAGATACAGCGTATCCAGCTCACTCGTTTGGAAAAAATCGCCCGCAAAGATCATTTGTTTTTCCAACGCGCCCAAAAATGCGGCGTGGTTCACCGAGGTATTGGCAGTCGTGACCACAAAATTGCAATAGTGGCACTTCTTGGCGCAAAAAGGGATATGAACGTAGAGTCCTGTCATGTGAAAAGTATAACCTAATTCCTCAAATTTTTCGTGCGATTTCTCTACGCCCGGTTCGCTGAAAAAAAACCGATGAGCGTCCCACGTTCCTGCGCTAAATTCTTCCTTTGCTTTTTTACGGATTTGTGATAGAAGTATTGGGTCAAAAGAAACGCTAACCTGATTTTAATAAAGGGGGAACAACACTGTGGTAAGAAAAGCAAATGTTGCGTTCATGAAACCGTTACAGCCCAGCGAAGCGCTCGGCAAAGTCGTCGGCACCAAACCAATACCCCGTACCGAAGTCGTGAAAAAGCTCTGGGTATACATCAAGAAGAACGACCTTCAGGATAAGAAAAACCGCAGAAACATCAACGCGGACGCGAATTTGAAGGTTGTGTTTGGCGGCAAAGCTCAAGTGTCGATGTTCGACATGACAAAGCTCGTCTCAAAGCACCTCTCGTAATCAACGTTTCTTTCATCAATAAAAAAGGCGGCTTACTCAAGCCGCCTTTTTTATTTCTCTCACGGTCTACTTTTGAAAATCGGCTAAAAGATCGACCAATTCGTCTATTTTTTTTAAGATCCGTTCCGGGCAGGAAAGGTTTTGGAGTTCGTTCCGCGAAATGCCTAAGCTTAGGACGATCCGTTTCATGATCTGCAATTTACGATCTTCTTTTACCTCGATTGAATCCTGGGGGTTGTGACTGTTAAGAATATAGCGGATTTTCTTTTTTACTTCCGCATCTTCTTTGGCATTTTCGAGGACATCCGCGCGCAGCGTTGCATAATCGCCTTCTGAAATCCGCTCGCTCTGTTTGGCCAGACGAAGCGAATTGACCGATTCTACGCTTGGTATTTGGCTGGGTTTTGAACCGGCGGATGAGTGACGTTTTAAAAAAGCAGGTTCCTCATGTTCCAGAAACGAGTAGGATTTTAGAAGCTTCATAGCCGTGAGTTGCTTGATTCCAATCTCCTTTAAACAATAAGCCTCAAAAGTAAGGTAACCCCAATCCTTGAACAATTTGTCCTTATAGACGCTAAACAGGCATTGCCCCAGATCGATCCACGAACTTTTAAAACGGCGAGCGGTATCCAGGATTTTGTAACGCAGGGATTCAGGCTCGAGGGTCCCCATGCGCTCTTCGATTTGATGGATGGCTTTACTTTGACCCATGGCCTAAACCGCCTGAAGGGTGAAAATATCTCTTGGGCCCATGAAAACCACCAGAACCCCCCCGGCCCCGATGTTGGTCTCCTCGATAAGACGGACGTCCATGAGTCTGAGGACGCCCGTAAGATTGAGAACGACCGCGAGGCGGCGCAGCGTGGCTGGATTTGCGGTAATTAAAATCAGGGAGCGTCACGCGAGGAAGCCGTTGGTTGATCACACGCTCGATCTCTTTGATCATCGCCTCTTCATCCGGCGAGACTAAAGAAAATGCATCGCCGGTAGCCTCGGCGCGCGCGGTCCTTCCGATGCGATGAATATAATCCTCCGGAGTTTGAGGCATATCAAAATTGATGACGTGCGTGATGTCTTTCACGTCAATCCCGCGCGCGGCGACGTCCGTCGCCACAAGAATTTGGCTCTTGCCGAGCTTAAATTGATCCAGTGCCCTCATCCGTTGAAACTGGCTTCGATCGCCATGAATCACCGAGGTCTTGATGCCGGCGCGATCCAACACTTGGGTCAGTCTGTCCGCGCGTGATTTTGTCCTGGTAAACACAAGCACCGAATCCATCTTAGCTCCGGACTCATGGATCAATCTTAGTAAAAGCTCCGTTTTTTGATCATGGGCAACCGGATAAACCGCGTGGCGAATGCCTGACGGCGCGGTCGACTTCGTTCCGATCTGGATCATTGCCGGATTGTGACACATTGGCTTGGCCAAGCGCATGATCTCTTCTGGGATCGTCGCTGAAAAAATCAGGTTCTGGCGCTTCGCGGGCAAAAGCGAAATGATTTTTTTGATGTCCGGGAGAAACCCCATGTCCATCATGCGGTCGGCCTCATCCAGCACCAGTATTTCAAGCGCGCCAAAGTCAATGCGTCCCGCATAAACGTGGTCAAGAAGCCTCCCCGGCGTCGCCGATACGACATCGAGCCCTTGAGCCAGCGCGCGGATCTGCGGATTCATCGGCACGCCGCCAAAAATCGCATGTCCTCTCAGAGGCACGTAACGGGAAAGGTTCTGAAGATGCTCCATGGATTGAAGCGCCAATTCTCTCGTCGGCGCCACGATCAGCGCACGAATACCTTTTCGCTTTCTGGGCGCGCTAAGAAATCGATGAAGCATCGGTAAAACAAACGCGGCAGTTTTACCGGTACCCGTCTGAGCGGAAGCGATCACATCACGACCGGCCAGGATGTAAGGGATGCTTTCTGCCTGAACAGGCGTCGGCCGGATGAAGCCCAGGTCATGGATCCCTTTCAATAAATTCGGATGAAGTCCTAAATTGTCAAATGACATAATTTTGCTTTCTTTTTAATAAATCCGTTAAATTTATTTGAAACACTTCAATAGAAAATGGGCGAAGTAGGACTCGAACCCACGACCCCTTCCGTGTAAAGGAAGTGCTCTAACCAACTGAGCTATTCGCCCTAACACTCTAAAGGGAGCCCAGTTTATCACACAAACTTTGATTAGGTAAGTTTTGATTCCGCTCCTTTATTCGCCAAACTCATCGGCGGTGAAGACGTATAAATCTACCGTCGGGTCTTGCCAACAATGCTCCGGCAGGCCGGCTTTTTGTGAGCACAATTCGTTCAAAAATATTTCTTTGTTATAAGCCAATTCTTCCGCGACCTGCGGTAGAAAAACGCCTGAATGTCCGCCCTGACGCACGATCACTCCATGCTTGCCAAGCACAATTTCATCTACGCCGTTAATCTTGATTGGAGGACTTAAGACCGATACCGAAAAACTTAAGTCTTTTAGTTCATCTTTTTGAACCGGTCCAAAGCGCGGGTCCTGGGAGGCGGCCTCGATCGCCATATTCCTGACCGCCAGATCCAAAGGCTCCTGGGCGATGAGACGGCCGATACAACCACGAAGCTGTCCTTTTTTCCTGAGTGTCACGAACACCGCGCGGTTTTCTTTGAACATTGAGTCGCTTTTATCCGGCTGATAAACGGTCCCGTCGGTAACGTAGGACCGAACCGTGCGGCCGGCGATATCCAGTAGTTCTTTCTTCTGATTGTCAGACCACGTACTACCGGACGGCGTCCGTTCAGAGGGGGTTTGTAAAATCACGCTCGCGCCGTAACCGACGACCCTTAACCGATCCCCGGTTGTATCGGCCGTGGTCGAATAATTCAGTACCTCAAGACGCGTACCCCCCATGAGACGCGATACCTCAAGTGCGGTCAACACGGCCGCTTGCCCGCAAAGCTCACTGGTTCCGGCATCCAGCGCGTTTGAAAGGCTATGAACGTCCTGATCTTTTAAAAATCCAAGCGTCCTCGAATCCATCGTCTGCGCGACGGTATCTTCATAATAGTGGCTCATGTCGGATGAGACGATAATGAGTGTTTGCTTGTCTTGAATATGCTTGTAAATGGCTTGCGCCAACGATGGGTAATTTTTCGGGGACGGATCACTGATGAGAATCGGAACAATTTTAAAATTCTTTAGTACTTTCTGTAAAAAAGGGACTTGCACTTCTAACGAATGCTCATCCAGGTGGACCTCTTCGGTATAAATAAAATCAGGACTTTCGTTCGCAATGGCCCGCGCCAATTCCGCATCCACCGGCACGCTTCCCAAAGGAGTTTGCCACGCGCCGGATTTCCAAATAGACGCGCCGTGAAACAAGGCTTTGTGATAGGGACCGATCAAAATCACCGTGTCGTAGGGACCGTCAGCGATCAGGCGGCAGCCGTACGCCGCCGTTTGTCCGGAATAAATGTACCCCGCGTGCGGCAGGATTAATATTCTAATCGGATCTTGAATTTTATTTTTGGCAGGCACTTTCGCAAGAAAACCATCGATCATCCGGTTGAGTTCATTTTTATCGGCTGGGTAAAAAGCGCCCGATACAAACGGATGGCGAACATTTTCCTGCGCGGCGAAGGCAAGACAAGTTGATAAAAAGATTAAGAAAAAGGCCGCCAGACGGCGTCCGTACAGGGACAGCCGTTTAATCCTCAAAATATTTATCCAACCCATAATGTTTGGAACGGTCAAAAAAAGCGGCCAGCGATAAAAACACGAACCACAGCGCAATATCCAAGCAAAGTATCTTTTGGGGTGGAAGCGAAAATGAATCTCCGAAGCATCCGCAGTCCTGGATCGGCAGACGCCGGATGAGCGCGTAGCTCACGACGCCGATGAAAACGGTGTTGAATAGCCAAAGAATAAGGATGGAGATTCTGGACCAAAGCCCCACGATCAAAAATACCCCGACAATGAACTCGGCCCACGGCATGGTCTTTGCCAATAGAACGGCCGGTGTCCCACCCAACAGCTCGTAGCTTTGAATCGCCGACAGAAAATTTTGGGTGGGCTGCATCAACTTGATAAATCCGGACGCGGCAAACACAAACCCCGCCGACAGTCTCAAAAACACAAAAAATTTAGTGAGCATTATTTTCCACTTTCGGAAAATCAAACGTAAAATCCGGGGAAATCAATTTTAATTCCTCCGCTAGCGGCTTCGGCCCCACAATCATTTTACCGTTGATAAAAAAAGTGGGCGTTGAGGCGACACCCACGGTTAGACTGTCCGCATTTTCCTCGAGCACTTTTTCTTTGGTGTGCGGATTAGCAATACAGACGTCGAGTTTTTTTAGGTTAAGGCCGGCCAGACGAGCGTACCCATGCAGTTTTTCCGTCACGTCGGGGAGGTCTTTCCATTCGTTCTGATTTTCAAAAAGAAGCCGGTGAAACGCCCAGAACTTATTCTGCCGAGTCGCGCATTCCGAATAAATCGCGCTTTCCAACCCGTGCGGATGCTGTGTTAAGGGATGAAACCTGACTTGTAGATAGAGACTCGAAGGGTATTTTTTGAGGTAAGCGTCTAACACTTTGGATGACAGCGCGCACGAGGGACATTGGTAGTCCATATACTCGACGACCCACACCGAGG
>PEWW01000172.1:0-6222 GCA_002779345.1 Candidatus Omnitrophica bacterium CG07_land_8_20_14_0_80_50_8
CGCGCCCCATCGAAAAAGGAAAAGCCGAATTGTTGCGCGAAGGAAAAGACGTGGTTATTTTGGCTTTAGGAAGTATGGTGTATACCGCTTATGAGGTCGCGGAGCTCCTTGACAAGGAAGCTATCCAAGCCGCCGTCGTAAACGCGCGTTTCGCCAAACCTCTCGACGCGGCATTGATTTTGAAACTTGCCCAAGAAACTGATCTTGTCGTCACGTTGGAAGAAGGTGTTTTATCCGGCGGTTTTGGCAGTGCGGTGTTAGAGCTTTTTGCTTCTCACCACGAGTTGGAACCTATGCAAATCCGGCCGATGGGGATTCCGGATCGTTTCATCGAGCACGGCCGTCGTGATTTGTTGTTGGATGCCTTGGGACTTTCACCGCGGAAGATTAAGGAAGAAATTATTGGTTTGTTGAGATTGAATAAAAATTCATTTGCCTCCGCGGGTCGTTCTCTAAAAAATTATGTCTAGGGCACTATCCAACGGTAATCTCGCGCTGGTCAATGGAGCGATTGTGTGGGCCATTGAAGCCTCCGGCGCTGTTTCTAAGTCCAATGAAAGACTACTGTTCTCCGCGGGTTACCCGATTACGCCGGTGAACGAGGTCACCGAATACCTAAGCCGCATAGTTCAAGAAGTGAACGCCACTTTTATCCAGGCCGAAAGTGAGATTGCGGCGGCCAACATGGTCATTGGCGCCGCGTGTGTCGGCACGCCCGCTTTTACCGTGACCTCCAGTCCCGGGATCAGTCTGATGCAGGAAGCCATTTCCTACGCATCGGGCATGGAGCTTGGCGGCCGCGGCCTTGTGTACGTGGATGTCGTCAGGGGAGGTCCGGGTCTGGGAAATATTCAGGGCGCTCAATCGGATTTTAATCAGGCAGTGCTTCGCGGCGGCCATGGCGATTATCAAAATATTGTTTTAGCTCCCGCTTCCGCGCAGGAAATGTTTGATTTCGCCAGACTCGCGTTTAGGCTCTCTTATCAGTATAAAATTCCTGGATTTATTTTAAGCGACGGCTACGTCGGACAATTGAAAGAGGAATACCAGATCCCCGACACGATCCACCCATTTCAGACCACGGTCACGCCGGATACGCGCACCTCGATCTACGTGCGCGAAGGCATCTTGGAAGAGCACAATTGGAAGCTTTTTAGAAGATTTGAAGCGCTCAAAAAAGATCCTATCTTAAAGGGCATGGCGTGTTCCGCCTATCGGGTCAAGGATCCGGACCAAGACGCCCAGATCGTGCTGGTTAATTATGGGATTTTTTCTAGGATCGGATACGGCGTTGTGGATCGGGCCAGGGAAGAAGGAATACCGGTCGGTCAGATCAGCCTCAAATCACTCAATCCTTTTCCGGAAGATCAAATCCGCGAGATCGTCAGGACATTCGGGCCGCTCTACGTGATGGAGGGCGGGATCAACCAACTGTGTGACAAATTGCGGACCGTCGCGGGTGAGCGCGCGATCGTCGGCGCCTGTCAGAGACCCGGGGGCACACTGCCTGAGGAAAAAGAAATCGTCGAAGATTTGCGGATCCTGATTAAAGAGGTACGCCAGGCCAAATACCAACAGGAATTTAAGAATTTTAAGGAGTTGATGCACGCTGCGCGGCCGATTTTGACAAACCGCGGAACGAATTTCAACAAACTGCCGCTTGAGGCTTCGACGCACGACGCCGAGTACGCGGCCGGTATGGCGGACAAACAGCCCGAATCGCGCAAGGCCGGTTCTATGACGGAAAAAAATATGTATTTCTGCGCGGGCTGTGATCATAAGCATAGTACCGAGGCGCTTGGGGCCGTTTTTGATTCGCTGAAAAATTTTGATCTGACGCTTTATTCGCCGGTGGGTTGTTCGATATTTCTTTATGATTTTTTTAAAAAAGACCGCGTCCGTAATATTCAGGTTCCTCACGGGCGAGGTCCGGCCGCGGCCTCGGCCTCGAAACGCTCGCGGCCCGAGTCACTGGTAATTTGTTATCAAGGTGACGGCGACGCGCTCGACATCGGTTTGGGAGAGCTTTTGCACGCGTCGGCCCGCGGTGAAAATATTACGGTGGTACTCATGAACAACGGTACCTACGGGATGACGGGCGGACAATTGTCCGCCACTACTCCCGTGAATCAATTTTCAAAAACGACCCCCCAAGGCCGCGACGCGCGTTTAAACGGCTTTCCGATCGATCTATCAAAACTATTGCATCGCCAGGGGGTCAGTTATTACCGACGTACTCTTTTGGGAACGCCCGCGCTGAACCAGCAGTTTTCACATTTTCTCCTGCAGGCGTTGCTTCACCAGATCCAAGGCGACGGCATGAGCGTCATTGAGGTGGTCGCAACTTGCACGGAACATCAACGCGCTCCTTGGGAAATCATTGAGGCGTTTCAAACAGAGGGGAAAAAGCTTCATCCCATCGCGCTTGCCAGAGAATACACAGCTAAGGTCATGGCTAAAAACTTTCCGTCGACGGCCGGTTGGGGAGAAGATTTTGAGAATGTGGAAGCGCTTTTGAATTCTCGAAAAACTCTGTCTAACGGAGATGGAATTGAAACTTGGGTCACTGCCGACAGCCGTTTTTTATCGTTTCTTAAAGCGCTTAAAGACATAGGCATTCTTCAAAAACCTTGCGTTCAACGCTCAAAGAAAATAAAGGATTTACGTTTTTATCTTTGCGGCGAGGGAGGCCAGGGCATCCAGTCTTTGGCGGATATTCTAACCAGAGCCGGTATCACACCCTACGCTTTTAATTCTCCCTGGTACGAACCGGAAGTTACGAAGGCTAGAACCGTCGCCGCGGTGACCTTGTCCGATAGCCCTTACGCGAACCCCAATCCCCAAATCGGCGAAGTCGATGTGCTGGTGTGTATGACGCCGCAGATGTATTTTGAAAGAAAACATTTTGTAAAAAAAGGCGGGCTTGTGATTGTAGACGGTCAGGGAACAGAAATTAAGAACGCGGGTTTTGACTATACGCTGATCAATGTTCCCGCGACGAATTTAGCCGCTACTTTGGTGAAAGAAAGACGCAGCGCGAACATTGTCTTTTTAGGAGTATTGAACCAGGCGCTTGAACTTTTTACGGACGCGGTGCTGGAAAACGCAATCAGGCGAAATATCCCAAAAGCCGCCGACATCAACATCCAAGCTTACCGCGTAGGAAAAGACTATTTTAGTACTGTTCAGGCTAGTTCTGTATTGAAACCAAGTCGTTGATTTCCACCGTTTTATCGGCTGCTAAATCTTTTATATTACAGGCGGTCATTACATCGCGTATCTCTAGAACGGAGAGTGTTGCGACGGTTTCGCCGTTTTTCTTCAGAAAAAGATTCATTCCGTTCTTAATACCGTCTACTTTTCCCATATCCACTACGACAAATCCGTGATCCGCATTGATGGCGAGTACACGACCCTGTTTTTTAGCTTGAGTTCGGATCGTGGGTTGATGCTCGACCAAGGGAGTTGTCGCGTCTGAACGCCCGGCGGTGGGGGTGCCCACGGCGATAGATCCTAAATTGATTGAGCTATATTCATTGTCGATGATCTTTTTTGCGCCGGCGATAGTATCCGCTAAGGCTATTTTTGCGATATTAATTTCCCGCATTTTTTCATCCGTAGTCTGATAAAGTTTTTGGAGTTTTTCGCCTAAAATTTTATTTTGTTCATTGAGAGACCGGATTTCCTCTTCTTTCTGATTTAGGCGATCGATCATCTCGTTCTGGTTCCCTAGCAGAACCGCGGACGGCGCGGCGGTGACTTCGCCTGCTTTTAATTTGTCTATTTCTTTTGTTTTGTTAATTAGGATATCTTCGAGATATGTTTTTTCTTCGGTCGCCGACGTGGCTAGCGCCTCGCTTTTTTTGACTTCGAATCGGATCGATTCATTTTCCTTTTTGAAGGCATCGATCGCGTCTTTTAATTTTTGTCTTTCTTTTTCGGCGGCCTCAATTTTTGAACCTAGGTTTTTGTTCTCATTTTCAAGCGCTAGGATAGATTGATTAAGCTTCCGGACCTTGCCGTTTAAAGAAAAATTTTCTTTTTGCAGGCCGGCGTATCTCAAAAACGAAAATGCGGCAATCGCGGAAACTGCCAGGAGTGCGATGAGCATAATCTTCGAGGGTTTTTTGAGAGGGATTTCCTGACGATTGGATTGCTCGATGGTCTGGATAACCTGAGCCTTCCTATCCCAGTCGAGGCTAGGCACTCTTTTTTTAGTGTTGCCAAAATCCAATGTGAGAAATTTGAAGCGCGGCATCGAAATTAATGCTAACAGAACCTCTGGCGCTTGTCAACGAGAGGGCTCGCTATGCCCTCGGGCTCCTCGTAAAGAAGTTTTCCTGGTATAATGCGCCTATGATTCCATTGGTTTTAGTTGTCCTGGTGATAGCGGTTTCCGCCTATTCGGTTCATGCCGTGTTTAAATACACGCGAATGATCAGTAATATTTTTTTGAGTCTTGTTTATAATCCCACTTCTTTTAAATTTTCGTCTTGCTTGGCAGGAGAGAAGATCACGATTTTAGATTCTTCAGACAAGGAGATTGAGGCGCTCTTTGTTGAAAATAAAGGTTCTAAAAAAATCGTGATTTTTTGTCACGAATCCGGCGCGACTAAAGACTCGTGGGCTCACTACATCTCTTTTCTTAAGGATTTGGGTTTTCATGTGTTGAGCGTGGATTTCGGGGAAAAGACGATCGCGCCGGATGCCAACGCGTTGTCTCAATGGCCTAAACGCGCGGACGTCCAGCGGCTTTTAACCGTTATTCGATGGTCCAAGAAAGCCGTTTGTGCCCACGTTCAAATCGTGCTTTTTGGCGTTTCCAACGGCGCCGATATCGCGTTTGCGGCTTCTTTTGAAGATGCGGCCGTCAAGGCAGTGGTCGCGGACGGCCTTTTCTCTATGAAAGAGATTTTTCGTGATTATATCCGTAAATGGGCGCCGATTTTAGTGAGGCCCAATCTTTTCGGACAAAATTATCCGTTCTGGATCGTAAATACGTTTGCCAACCTTGGTTTTTGGTATTGTCAAAGAAAGACTAAAAGAAAATTTGTCGAAGTGGAAGGACTTTTAAAAAGAAAACATGTGCCGCTTTTAATGATTCATGGCCAGAACGATGATTATGTGCCGGACTCGCATCAGCGGTTTTTGGAAAAAATGAACGCGGACAAAAATCGGTTGCGGCGCTTGGTGGTGGCCAACGCGAAGCACAATCAGGCGGTCATGCTTGAGTCGGAACTTTACCAAAAAAATGTTATAGATTTTGTGGCAGGTTTAACGGAGGAAAAAAATTGAAGAAGTTTCTTTTTACCTTTAGTTTTGTCTGGATGTTTTTCGGGTATTTCGCCCTGCCCGCCTTTGGATTGACTGAACGCGAACTTATCGCCGGTTTGTCCCAGCTGCAGAATCTTCCCGCGCAAACTCCGGAGGGTCTACGGCTCACGGGCACCCTTCAAAAAGCGCTTTCCGCCTACCAATCGATCACTGATTATAAAACCAGCTTCTATAAGACGGAAAAATCAAATGGCAGCTTGGGCCCCCCCGAGCGCATTTATCTGAAATTTGAGAAATCGTTTAAGATATACATGCGTTGGCTCAATACTGAAAAACGGGGGGTCGAAGTAGTTTATGAGCGCGGAAAAAATAAAGGAAAGCTCGCCCTTCACAAGCCGGGGCTGTTGTTTGGTCTGACGCCGGTGATTTTTCTGGATCAAAATAGCCCCTGGATCAAAGCGGGGAGCGCTTCCTATAATATTGAGGACGCGGGAATAGGAAGTTTCTTATTTGATTTTACCGATGAAGTGATCCGGGCTTTCAGAGAGAGAAAACTGAAAGTCGCGTATCATGGAAAAATCGTCGGTGAAGAAATAAACGGTGAAACGGTCGAAGTCACTTTTTTGAACACCAAAGCAGAGTCGGGTTATCTGGCTTACCGTGTGTGGATTCTTTTCGATGAAAAAACAAGCTTGCCGATCCACATGGAGCTTTTTGACTGGCAAAATCAACTGATGGGAATTTACACTTACAAGGATCTTAAAATTAATATTGGTCCTGACGATCTCGAATTTAAAAATCAAATCAATCACTTCTTATTAAGGATTTTTTATAGCAAAAATGACTAATCAACGCTGGGGGGTTTGATGCGCCGGATACTGATCGTTATGGGGGTGCTTTTTTTAGCGACGTTCGTATGGGGATGGTTCATAAACGTCTATCGAGAAC
>PEWW01000172.1:6296-7374 GCA_002779345.1 Candidatus Omnitrophica bacterium CG07_land_8_20_14_0_80_50_8
GTCTTAATTATCGGAGGCGGCGCCGCCGGTATCACAGCCGCCATCAGTGCGCGGAGGGCCGGAGCGGCGGTGTTGCTTTGCGAAAAAATGCCGCGCCTCGGAAAAAAAATACGCGCCTCGGGAAATGGCCGGTGCAATCTATTGAATGACACGCTGGACGTACTTTTTTATAATGCCCAAGCGCGGGAATTTGTCAAACCGATCTTTGCCAGGTTTGGAAAAAAAGAGATCTTACATTTTTTTAAGGATCTGGGGCTTAGAGTTTATTCGGATAAAGGCAGGATTTTTCCGGCGACCAATCAGGCCGTCTCGGTCATGGAAGTTTTGGAGATGGAACTGGCGAGATTGGATGTTCCCATTCGGTATGACAGCGAAATTACGAATCTTGAGGCCGATCGACAGGGATTTAAGCTTTCCGTTAAATCTGGCGGGTGCTTGAATGCGCGAAAAATTATTTTTTCAACAGGCGGCAAATCGTATCCTGTCTCAGGGTCGGACGGCACCGCCTACGCGTTATTGACGCGTTTTGGACATCATCTCATAGAGCCGGTGCCAAGCACTGTGCCTTTGGTTGTAAAAGATCCCTGGTGCCTCGCGTTGAGCGGCCAGCGGATCCGCGCCACAGTTAGGCAAGTCGTCGACGGAAAGACCGGTTCTCCCATGGAAGGAGAATTACTCTTTACGGATTATGGGCTTTCCGGCACCGCGATTCTTGACTCAAGTGAAGAAATTTCGATTGCGCTTAACCGCCAACCGGTCAAAACGGCTTCAATTTTAGTGGATCTTTTGCCGTTCATGCACGCGGATGAACTTCATAAAGAATTATCCGCGCGTCTGCGAAAAAAATTTCCTTCCGAAAAACTTCTCATCGGACTTTTGCCGCATAAATTTGCAGGGTCGCTTGCGGAGGTGCTTAAGACACGCGATCCCGGGGCGATAACGGTTGCGATCAAACACAAGGAGTTTTTTGTGAACGGCACGCGCGGGTGGGACGAGGCTGAATTCACGGCCGGAGGGATCGACACAAGGGAAGTGGATCCGCTCAATCTTGAATCAAAACTTCAGCGCGGGCTTTATT
>PEWW01000027.1 GCA_002779345.1 Candidatus Omnitrophica bacterium CG07_land_8_20_14_0_80_50_8
TGGCGGAAGTTATTTTGTCGACGAAGAAACTCATTGCGTTTGATACGTACGACGAGATACCGGAAACAGGCCGTTTTGTCCTGGTGAGCGATCAGGATGTGCGCGGCGGCGGTATTATCCTGAAAAACGTGGAGTATTGCGGTGTCATTTGATATTCAAAAAATAAATGCCGACTTCGCCGATAAGTCTCCGCAAGAATTTTTACAATGGGCTGTCGGCGCTTTTTATCCGCGGATCACCATGGCCTCCTCGTTTGGCGCGGAGGATATGGCGCTCATTGATATGTTCGCAGGGCCGGCCGGCCGGTTGGCTTTGCAGGACAAAACGATCCGTGTGTTTACGCTGGACACGGGCCGTCTCAACGAAGAGACTTATGAACTGATAGATCGCGTCCGGGCCCGATATAAGATTGCGATCGAGTCCTATTTTCCCGACCCCAGGAAAGTGGAGGCGCTGGAACGCACGAAAGGATTTTATTCGTTCAGGGAATCACTTGAGAATAGAAAAGAATGCTGTTCGATCCGAAAAGTCGGTCCGCTGGCCAGGGCGCTTCAAGGCACGGCGGCGTGGATCACGGGTCTTCGCCGCGATCAGTCCGTGACGCGCGCCGGCGTTCAAAAAATTGAAGTGGATGACGCGCATAACGGGATTTTTAAAATCAATCCTCTCGCGGCCTGGACGAATGACCAGGTGTGGCAGTATCTGCGTGAGCAGGGTGTTCCTTATAGTAAACTTCATGAGCTGGGTTATTCGTCTATCGGCTGTGCGCCCTGCACGAGGGCTATCAAGCCCGGAGAAAATATCCGGGACGGTCGATGGTGGTGGGAAAGTCCGGAACATAAAGAGTGTGGATTGCATTTACCGAAACGTGAGAAAAAATAGTGTTCTGGTGTATAGGAATTAGGAGTTAAGACATAGAAGTCCCTATCTCCTAACGCCTATACGCTATCCGCTGAAGCAGGAGTTAGTCATTGCATGAGAGTGGTGCTCAAGCGCGTTCATAAAAGTTTTAAACAAAAAGGCCAGCAGGTCCAGGCGTTGCATGATATTAATTTCTCTGTCGAGGAAGGCGAGTTTATTTGTGTGATCGGGCCTTCGGGCTGTGGCAAGTCCACACTGATTTCACTCATCGCGGGGCTTGAATTTCCGGATTCGGGGCAGGTGTTTGTGGATGATAAAATTGTGGAAGGTCCTTCAAAAGACAGACTCGTGGTGTTTCAGGAGGCGGCGCTTTTTCCATGGTTGACTGTTTTGGCTAACGTCGAGTTTGGTTTAAAGATCGCCGGGGTCAACCAGACCCAAAGAAGAGACTGCGCTCTTGAGGCGATCAAGATGGTGCATCTATCGCGTTTTGTGAACTCGCACCCCCATGAGCTTTCCGGCGGGATGAAACAGCGCGCGGCGCTGGCACGGGCCATTGTGATGGATCCCAAAATTTTATTGATGGATGAGCCTTTCGCGGCGCTGGATGCCCAAACACGCCAGATGCTTCAGGAAGAACTGCAGGAACTCTGGCAGAAGACTAAAAAAACGATCCTGTTTGTGACACACAATGTCCGCGAAGCTACCTTTTTGTCAGATCGCGTATTTGAAATTACGGCCAGACCCGGGACTATTAAAAAAGAATACCTTATTTCAATTCCAAGACCGCGCCGGGAACAGGATCCGCATCTTTTGGCTGTTCAGACCACGATTATGGGTTCTCTGAAAGACGAGATTGAAAAAGTGGCTAAACAAGAACTTGATATTGATTATGAGATTTCTAAAACAGGTGTTGTCACGCCGGTGGACCGCAATTTGGGGAGCAATATTTGAGAAAGGAGGGGCTAGGGGAGGTTAAGCGGGGGAGGAAAATAATGACCTATTGGATACTTGTATGATTTTATTATCAAAAAAAACCTATGAGGCTATGATCGAGCACGCGAAAAAAGGCTTTCCGAACGAGGCCTGCGGCATCCTCGCGGGGCCGGCGCGGCCGCCACAACGCTTGGCGGACACTGGCCGCAGAACTGTCAGTGAATTTTTTCCTATGACCAATAGGGATAACGCCAGTATCAGCTATTTCATGGATCCCAAGGAACAGCTCGTTGTTTTTAAGAAAATGAGACAACTCAATATTGAAATGACCGCGATCTTTCATTCGCATGTGGCCAGTGTGGCTTATCCATCACGGAAGGACATTAGGCTGGCGTTCTATCCGGAAGTGAGCTATCTCATCGTTTCACTTTCGGACATAAAAAATCCGGTTTTAAGATCGTTTAAGATTAAAGATGAAAAAGTTTCTGAAGAAGAGATTAAAATTGTTTGAGGAAAAAACGTCATTCTGAACAAGCGGAGCGAGTGAAGAATCTTAGTGCAAGATCAGATCCTTCGTCGCTGGCGCTCCTCAGGAGGACGACCAAGGAGCAATATATTGTCCAGCACGGACTCCGTTAAAATCATTTTAAACGGAAAACCGGCCCGGATCAAACCGGGCCTGACGGTCTCGGATCTTTTGATCCAACGGCGGATGAGGGCAGAGCTTGTGACGGTCGAACTGGATGGGACTATTTTACAGAAGCTGGATTATGACACTACGCAAATCAAAGAAGGCGACAAAGTAGAATTTGTATTTTATATGGGCGGAGGAGACTTAAAATCATGAGCCACAAACTCGACGCGAATATTTTGGATTTGATCGGCAATACCCCGATGGTGAAATTGGCCAAGGTTCCCGAAAAAAATTCAGCGAGTATTTACGCGAAACTTGAAATGTTTAATCCCGGAGGCAGTGTGAAAGACAGGATCGCGCTGAATATGGTCGAACAGGCCGAAAAAAAAGGGATATTAAAGGCAGGGTCCACGATTGTGGAACCCACCAGCGGCAATACAGGCATTGGTCTTGCGATCGTGGGCGCGGTCAAAGGTTATAAAGTGATTTTGACGATGCCTGAGTCGATGAGCCAGGAGCGTATCCAGATCTTACAGAGTTTTGGCGCGACGATTATGCTGACTTCGGCGAAGGCGGGGATGATCGGGGCTGTCGAGAAAGCGCGTGAGATCGTCGCGACGATGAAGGATGCGTTCATGCCTCAGCAATTCATGAATCCTGATAATCCCGCGATGCACCGAAAGACGACCGCCAAAGAGATACTGAAGGATACGGACGGCGCAATCGACGCGTTTGTGGCGGGAGTGGGCACGGGCGGTACCCTCACCGGTGTCGGAGAAGTGTTAAACAAGCATAACTCAAAAATAAAGATTGTGGCCATCGAGCCTAAAAATTCGCATGTATTATCCGGAGGAAAGCCCGGACCGCATCTAATCCAAGGGATAGGCGCGGGATTTGTTCCTGAGGTGTTAAACCGCCAGATCATCGATGAAGTGATCATGGTGGACGACCATGAAGCCTATCAAATGGCCAAACGTCTCTCCCGCGAAGAAGGGATATTTGCGGGCATCTCTAGCGGCGCCGCCTGCCTTGGCGCTTTGCAGGTCGCGAAAGTCTTAGGACTCAATAAAACAGTTGTGACCCTATTCCCGGATTCCGGCGAACGGTATTTGAGTATGGAGCCTTACTTTAACGTATAAATCTTATGGAAATAAATTTTAACAGCCCATTTTTTAAAATACTACGGCAAATCGTTTTTTATTTGTTTTTGGCAGCGCTGTGGCAGATTTTGTTTAATTTAAAATTTTGGCCGCGCTATCTATTTCCTTCCCCAGGGCAGGTATTTGAGACGCTGATTTACGGATTTAGAGATAAAACATTTTTGATAGCGATCGGGATCAGCTTAAAGCGTCTTTTAATCGGCTATGGGATTTCTATGGTTTTTGGTACAACTTTAGGGCTTTTAATAGGAAAAATTAAATTTTTGGATGAAACGGTCGGTGGATTTTTGGTAGGTTTGCAAACCTTACCCAGCATCTGTTGGCTGCCGCTGGCTATTCTATGGTTTGGATTGAATGAATCGGCGATCACCTTCGTCGTGGTGATGGGATCTCTTTTTTCGATCACGATGGCGACCGACTCGGGTGTGAAAAATATTCAACCCATTTACCTTCGGGCAGGGCTCACGATGGGTGCCACGGGCATGCGCCTGTTTACTCACGTCGTTTTACCGGCGGCCTTGCCCCAGGTTTTGATAGGTTTGAAACAGGGCTGGTCATTCGCGTGGCGCTCACTCATGGCCGGCGAAATCCTTTTTGTGAGCATGGGGCTCGGGCATCTGCTCAACGTAGGCCGGGAATTGAATGACATGAGCCAAGTAATCGCGGTGATGATTGTGATGGTCATGATGGGTGTCTTTATGGAGTTGCTTGTTTTTGGCACGGCCGAAAGACGGGTCAGACAAATTTGGGGGCTAGAACGGCAATGAAAACCGTAACGTATCGTCATTCTGAGGCGACGCGGTTGCCGAAGAATCTAATCACGATAAGATCCTTCGCTGCGCTCAGGATGACAAGCGTGATTGTGTTTAGTTTGATAATATTCAGTTTGATATCTGTTGCCGAAGCCGAAACAACCAAAGTCCGCCTCGGACATTTTGCCAATATCACGCATGCCCAAGGCGTTATCGGTCACGCGAATCATTGGTTTGAGGAAGTTTTAGCTCCGGAGGCGGTCGTAGATTGGAAAATATTCAACGCCGGCCCATCGGCCATCGAAGCGCTCTTCGCGGGCCAGCTTGATATCGTTTATATCGGTCCAAGTCCCGCGATCAACGCCTATGTGAAATCCGACGGCGAAGCGGTCCGGATCCTCTCGGGTGCTAGCTCCGGCGGAGCCGCGCTTGTGGTGCGCGCGGACGCAGGCATCGCGAAGCTTGAGGATTTTCACGGAAAAAAGATTGCTTCTCCGCAATTGGGCAATACTCAGGATGTGGCACTTCGCTCGTGGCTTGTCCAACAAGGTTTAAAATTAAAAGAAATGGGCGGCGACGTCGAAGTTTTGCCTTTGGCCAATGCGGATCAACAAACATTATTTTTAAAAAAAGAAATAGACGCCGCCTGGACTGTCGAACCCTGGGTTTCTATTTTGACGCAAACGGCGGGCGGGAAAGTATTTTTAGATGAATCTTCTCTGTGGAAGGATGGCGAATATGCGACGACGGTAGTTCTCGTGCGCGCCAAATTTATCGACGAACATTCGGATCTTGTAAAACGAGTCTTAAAAACACACATTCAACTTACCGATTGGATAAATGCTAATCCCGACGAAGCAAAAAAAGTACTTAAAAATGAAATAGAGCTTGAAACCGGCCGGCCTTTACCACAGACACTTTTAGACGAAGCTTGGAAAAGAATCAAATTTACTACAGATCCGCTGCCTTCGACGCTCCGCGAGCAGGCTTTGTCGGCTTATCGCGTGGGTTTCCTTAAAAAAGAACCGACCCTTCAATTTCTTTATGATGCCAAATCGTTAAAAACGCTTTTGAGAGCTAAGGTTGAAACGAACGACGAGAAGTGATAAACTTACGAAATTCTTGTCAAGGATCAACTGATTCCCGCCAAAAGTCCGCCACAGGGCGTTGGCGGATTTGTCCCAAAGCTCTGTGGACAGATTCGCCGGAGCTTTGTGGCGAACGTCGCGGGAATGACAGAGCTTGTTATTGCTTGGAATGACAACAGTTATAAGGAATCCTAATGAGCTGCGTTAAAGGTCTGAAATGTCGTGAATGCCATAGGCTTTATCCCGTTGAGGCGATTTATGTCTGTGAGTTTTGTTTTGGATCACTCGAAGTCGATTATGACTATGACCGTATCAAAGCGACACTGTCGCGCGAATCTATAGCCAAAGGTCCCAAGAGCATTTGGCGTTACCGTGATCTTTTACCCATCGATAAGAACCCTACGGTAGGTTTTCATGCGGGGTTTACCCCGTTACTTCGCGCTGGAAACCTCGCGCGCAAGCTGGGGATGAAAGCATTGTATATTAAGGACGATTCGGTTTGCCATCCCACGCTTTCTTTTAAGGATCGGGTGGTCGCGGTGGCCTTGACAAAGGCAAAGGAACTTGGTTTTAAGACGGTGGCTTGCGCGTCTACCGGAAATCTGGCAGGTTCCGTCAGCGCCCAGGCCGCGTGGGCGGGTTTCAACCGCTTTATTTTTATTCCGGCTGATCTGGAACTGGGGAAAGTGATAGGCTCTTTGGCTTATGCGCCGAATCT
>PEWW01000140.1 GCA_002779345.1 Candidatus Omnitrophica bacterium CG07_land_8_20_14_0_80_50_8
GCGTCCCTCAAAGCGGTCTCGGACCAGTGGCTTCGTTCGAAGCACGCGCGCGAGAAGCATTTCTCGCTGGGTTCCTTCAACGAAAATTATTTAAAAAATTTCCCTATCGCCGTGGTTCGATTGCACGGAGAAATTTTTGCCTTTGCCAATATTTGGACGAACGCCGCGCGTACTGAATTTTCGGCGGATCTCATGCGCTATAGACCGCAAAATACGCCCGGTGGTATCATGGATTATCTTTTCGCGAATCTGATTGTTTGGGGGCAGACGCAGGCGGGTTTTGAATGGATGAACCTCGGGATGGCTCCGCTTTCTGGATTGGAGAACCATGAGTTTTCACCTCTTTGGCTCCGGCTTGGGAGCCTAGTTTACAGACACGGGGAGCATTTTTATAATTTTCAAGGCCTGCGGCAGTACAAAGAAAAATTTTGTCCGCGGTGGGAACCCAAGTATTTGGCATCCCCCGGAGGCTTGGCCGTGCCTAAAATCCTGGCCGATATTTCTGTTTTAATCTCAGGATCCGTTCGGGGAATTTTATTTAGATAAAAGAGGAGTTTTGTTTATGAGCCAAAAGAAAACCGTTTTTATTATTGACGACGAGCCAAACTATCGTGAAATGTTGGGTACTTTTCTTATGTCTTCCGGCTACCGGGTGATGACGGCCTGCGATGGCGAAGAGGCGTTAGCGCTTTTAAAACAAACACAGCCTGATCTGATCATCCTGGACATGCAAATGCCTAAAATGGGGGGTGTTGCTTTTTATAACCGTATCCTTACGCCGGCGGGAAAATCCAAATACCCCGTGATCGTGCTGACGGCGCGCACAAACCTTGAGGAGCTTTTCGCGGACCTTCCGGTGGATGCCTTTATCGCCAAGCCCTTCAAAATGGAAGAATTACTGGCGCAAGTGCGGCAGGCCCTTCGTTCAAAACAAGTATTCGCCGGTATTCCGAAAACCATAAAAAAAACAAAAAAGGTCCTGCTGGTCGAAGATGACAAGGAGAAGTTTGATCACATTGTGGGAGAATTGGCCGCCTGCGGGTTTTTTGTGAATGGTGTCAGAAGCGGCGCCGAAGCGATCGCGCGCGCTCCAGCGGAGTCGCCGGATATCGTGCTGGCCAAATTGGCGCTTCCGGATATCTACGGTGATTTTCTTGCCATGGAGTTGAGGCAGGTACTCCGAGAGGACGCAAAGGTAGTTTTATATGCCAAATCGCGGCCCATGAATGACAGCGCTCTGGCCAAAAAAATATACGATCGAATCAGTGCTTTTAAATTGATCGAATCGGACGACCCTCGCGAATTGGCCGTGGAGATGGTCAAATTGTTTGAATGAAGAGCTTGTGTTACAATAAAACATACGAAAGGTAATTAAAGACCGTGCCGATTTTTGAATATCAATGCGCGACCTGTAAACACGTGACTGCGTTTCTTGAGAGCCGCGCTGTCCGAACCCGGCATGCGTGCGAAAAATGCGGTTCCAAAGAAACGGTCAAGGTTTTTTCGGTGTTCGCGACGCAAACCAAAGCCTCCAAAAAGCTTGAATGCTCCGCGACTTGCGCAAATACCGCCTGTCCGAATTTTCAATAAAAGTGTTGAGGCCGCTTCCCGGCCCTTCAGAGGAGAAAAAGTCCATGGATATCACGCAACTATTGTCAGTAGAGCATAAAGTGATTCTCCGCCAGGTGCATTATTTGGAAAAGCTCATGAAGGTCACCCGGTCAGAAAAGACGGTGTGCTGTCTTCGAGAAATGACTATGCTCATTGCGGATACGGTTCAGCGGCACTCGAGCCTTGAGGACAAATTTTTATTTCCTGAGATCGGACGATATTTTAATGAGGAAAAAAATTTTATTGCGATGATGGAATTTGAACACGGTGAAATTTTGGGGATCATGCCGGTGTTAGAGAACGCGGACGATCCGAAATTAGTCAGAAAAGAGATTGAGAATTTTATCAAGTCGTTACGCTCGCATTTTTTAAAAGAGGAGACCTCTTATTTTCCCTATGCGAAAAAAAAATTGGGGGTGAATCGCCTGCGGGTTTTAGGAAACAAGGCCATAAAAATCTAAGGAAATTTTTTCATAGAAAAAGTACAAAACCGGAGGAGCTGCTCATGGGAACCAAAAAAATAACGGGGCCTTTCAAACTACCGTCACTGCCCTACAATGACAACGCCTTGGCGCCTTACCTATCGGCGCAGACGTTGAGTTTTCATTACGGCAAGCATCATCAAACGTATGTGACCAAACTGAATGAATTGGTCCAGCCTACCGTGCTTGAGTCTGAAACGCTGGAGGGCATTATTAAACAAACGGCCGGTCAACCGGATAAAGCGCCCATTTTTAATAACGCGGCGCAGAGTTGGAATCACTCTTTCTACTGGAAATGCATGAAGGCCAACGGCGGCGGTAAACCCAATGGCGCCGTTGCGAATAAAATAGAATCCTCCTTTGGCGGTTATGATAAATTCAAGGAAGCGTTCGCGAAAGCGGCTCTCACGCAATTTGGCAGCGGATGGGCGTGGCTAGTTTCGGACAAAGGCGCTCTCAAAGTCATCAAAACGCAAAATGCCGACACACCCATCGTTTCGGGGCTTACACCGGTCCTGACCCTTGACGTCTGGGAACACGCCTATTACC
The DNA here is from genome assembly GCA_002779345.1 of Candidatus Omnitrophica bacterium CG07_land_8_20_14_0_80_50_8. Lineage (GTDB taxonomy): Bacteria > Omnitrophota > Gorgyraeia > 2-02-FULL-51-18 > 2-02-FULL-51-18 > 20-14-0-80-50-8. The sequence goes on from PEWW01000140.1 coordinate 2,643, forward strand.
TCGACTACCAGAACCGGCGCAGTGACTACATCCAGGCATTTTTGGATCATCTGGCCAACTGGGATTTTGCGAACGAAAACATTTCGTGCGCCGCATCCAGTTCGTGCTGCCAAAAATAGCCGGGAAGACTCGCGGTAAAAAAGTTCAAAAAACGTAAAATTATAGATGATATTTTTATTAAAATAGTTATACTATGACAGAGAATCGAAAATAGGAGGTTTTGTTGCGCGGATATTTCAGGAAGTATTCATGACGAAATTTAAAGGTAAAATATTGATTATCGGCTGTGGCTCGGTTTCCCAATGCGCAGTTCCGCTGGTGCTCAAATTAATCGATGTGCCTCCGACGAATGTTACGGTCATGGATTTTTTAGATAACCGCCAGCGTATCAAAGATGCGTTGGCTCGGGGCATCCATTATGTGATTGACCGGATGACTGAGAAAAACTATTCCGAACTTTTGGGAAAATATGTCGGCCCCGGAGACATGATCCTTGATCTGGCCTGGAACATTGAGTGCCGGGTCATGCTGCAATGGTGCCGCGATCATGAAGTGTTGTATGTGAACACTTCGGTCGAGGAATGGGATCCCTACAAAGATTCCCAACGCAACGACCCCACCAAGTACACATTGTACGCACGTCACATGGAGGTTCGCCAAATGATTGACCGCTGGGGCGAGAGTGACGGCCCGACCTCGGTCGTGGATCACGGCGCGAATCCGGGACTGGTTTCTCATTTTACAAAATATGCGCTGGTTGACATCGCAAAAAAGATTTTGCAGGAAAAACCAAAGGACACAAGAAGAACCGCGCTTGAGAAGGCGCTTGCAAATGAAAATTTTGCCAGGCTTGCTCAGATTGAGGACGTGAAGACGATTCACATCAGTGAACGCGATACGCAGATTACCAACCGTCCTAAAGAGGTCAACGAGTTTGTCAACACCTGGAGCATTGAGGGTTTTTATGAAGAAGGGGTCGCCCCGGCCGAGTTGGGATGGGGGACGCATGAACGTCACATTCCAAAAAAGGCTTTTTTTCATAAGATAGGCCCGCGGAATCAAATTTGTCTTTCATCGATCGGCATGAAAACCTGGGTTCGTTCTTGGGTACCTTGCGGAGAAATCACAGGGATGGTGGTCCGTCACGGAGAAGCGTTTAGCATCTCGGATCACTTGACGGTTTGGGAAAAAGGGGTCGCTGTCTATCGGCCGACGGTTCATTACGCGTATTGTCCCAGCGATTCCGCGATCAATTCACTGCATGAACTGGAAATGAGACAATTTATAATGCAGAAAAAACAAAGAATCATGAGAGATGAGATCACCAGCGGCCGGGATGAACTGGGGGTGTTGTTGATGGGCCATGATTTTAAATCGTGGTGGACGGGAAGTCTTCTCGACATCGAGGAGTCTCGCCGGCTTGTGCCTCACCAGAACGCCACGACGCTGCAAGTGGCGATTTCCGTGGTGGCCGCCGCGGTGTGGATGATCAAACACCCCAGAAGCGGTTTTCATTTGCCGGATGATATTGATTATAAAGAAATCCTCGACGTTGCCCTTCCCTATATAAGGCCGTTTGTTTCGGAGGCCGTGGATTGGACGCCGCTAAAAAATCTAAATTCAAAATACACAAAGTACGACCTCCCGCATATCAATCACGCCGATGTCTGGCAGTTTACAACGTTTCTTATCGATCCGGCGGAAAGATTAAATAGCTATGTCCGAAACGGCATTCACGCTGAGCCCGCCAAAGTCTAAGGCCGACGGCAGCTTCGTCGAAAATCTTATCCGAGCGATGATGAAAAAGCATCGATCGCCGCTAGTGATTATCCGGCGCGCGGTGCTTGAAAAACAATACCAACGTCTGCGCGAGTGCCTGCCGGAAGTGACTCCGTATTACGCGATCAAGGCCAACCCTCATCCGGCTGTTATTAAAGTCTTTATTAAGCTTGGCGCCAGCTTTGATGTGGCCAGTGCCTCAGAAATACGGCAGGTTTTAGCGCTGGGAGCGTCGCCCGCCAAAATTATTTTCGCAAACACGATCAAATCTATCGAGGACATAGCATGCGCGCGAAGACGGCGTGTGAAGCTCATGACCTTTGACAACGAACCTGAGCTTTATAAGATCGCCAAAGTTTATCCCGGGGCCCAAGTGCTGGTCAGGATCAAAGTCGCCAATCTGGGCAGTGTGGTGGAGCTTTCGCTAAAATTCGGGGCCGACCCCGACCAAGGGTTCTATCTTTTACGCAAGGCAAAAACGCTGGGGCTGGTGCCGATGGGAGTGAGTTTCCATGTAGGTTCACAGACCAGCAATGTGGAAAACTATCTGCAGGCGCTTGAGATGACAGCCGGGATTTTTAAGGAAGCGAAGGAAAACGGTGTGCTTCTAAAGATCGTGGATATCGGCGGCGGTTTTCCGATTCAACACTTTGACGACGAAGTAGGAGTCAATTTTGAAAGAATGGCCGCGCAAATTCGCCGTCAGATGAAGGCGTTGTTCGACAAACCGATACGGTTTATCGCCGAGCCCGGACGGTTCCTGGTAGGGCCGGCCGGAATTTTGATTACACAAGTGATGGGACGGACCTTTCGCAACAACAAGAACTATTATTATTTGAATGACGGCGTTTACGCGGATTTTTCAGGCATGGTGTTTGATCACTGCCGTTATGAATTTAAAACTCTGCGCCGCGGTCAAAAATTTTTAAGCGCGCTGGCGGGCCCCACTTGCGATTCGTTTGACACGCTGTCGCTGGACGAGGAGATTCCCGAACTCTATGTGGGTGACGTCGTTTACGTCAAAAACATCGGGGCGTATTCCTGCGCCTCCGCGTGCGCTAATTTCAACGGTTTCCCGCCCGCCAAGCTTGTCCTGGTCTAGAGGATGCCGTCACCGCTTGATGCAGATAGGGTGCTTTAATGAGGGTGTCACAGTCGCGAGGTTATCTCTCGCAGCGTTAAGCCGACGCGCATATAAAAATCTAACAAAATATGGTCATATCTTCGCATGTCGTCCACGCCAAGAGACTTGCTATGTATTTCATGCAAGCGTCGGTAACGAGAGAGATGGCCTCGCGACTGTGGCTGCCGTTTCTCCATGAAAGCTATAGCTTTATTTTTTTTAACGTTGATATTTACTTCAACGGCCTACGGTCAGGATTTACCGCGCCGTGGTCTTTTTGTCTCGCTGATCCAAGAGCCGCCCGTGTTGGCGAGCCGGCAGGATATTCAGAACCTTGTTGATTTTGCCAAGAAAACAGGCACTCAAACACTTTTTGTTCAAATCTACCGTTCCAACATCGCGTGGTTTCCGTCCAAGGTCGCCGACTCGAGGCCCTATGAGGCCTGCCGTAAGGATCTTGCCGCTGACCCTTTTAGACTCCTTATAAAAGAAGCCCACGCCGCCGGGATGGAGGTTCATGCCTGGCTTAATTGCTTGAGTCTCAGCGCCAATGAAAATGCCCCGCTGCTCAAGAAATACGGGCCTGAAATTCTCACGCGGAATCTCAAGGAAAAAAAGACACTCAAGGATTACAA
>PEWW01000191.1 GCA_002779345.1 Candidatus Omnitrophica bacterium CG07_land_8_20_14_0_80_50_8
TATTCTCCTTATCATTCATAATGCACATATGTGCATAATATACACGCGTGCTTGAACAGTGTCAAACTATATTCATCGATAAATACCAGTTACTCCAAAAGTCATCTCTCTTTTAAAGAAGAAATAGATATAAGGTAGTCTCAGCTTTCATAGGTAACCCCTTTATTTCTTTAGTTACCTTTACTTGCCGAATCGATAGGTTTGTCTGATATAAAAAGAGGCGGCGTGGCATGGCGTAGCTTTAGTGAAGCTCCGCTTAACCTCCTCTAGCCCCTCCTTCGTAAGGAGGGGGAAGTTTTAATCCGCCTGTAAAATAGGCATCCGTCACCGGCGCACAAAAATACCGGCCAAATTTTTATAATTCAATAAGGAAAACTCTTCACCGGACTGCGCATCCGTTCCGGCATAAACCACAATCGCCCGAACTGTCTTGTTCTTAAAAACACGCCTGACATGGTTCAAACCCTTCAGAAAATCCTGATGAAAAGTTAACGAAGATTTGATCTCAACGCCAACGAGATCCGATCCGGAGGCCATGATCACATCCACTTCGTGCTGTTTGTCATCACGGAAGAAATACAGCCCATGATCGAGCCCTTTGTTAAATCGATATTTTATAAGTTCCATAACAATCATGTTCTCAAATAACGCCCCCCTCAATGGGTCTCGGCTCATCTGCGTCAGGTTCTCGATCCCCAAAAGATAGGCAGCCAGCCCCACATCATAAAAATAAATTTTTGGCGAACGCACTAGACGTTTATTAACATTAGTAAAATAAGGCTGTAACAAAAAGATAACGTATGACTCTCGCAGAATAGAAACCCATGAGTTTATCGTCGGAACAGACACCCCGACTTCTGACGAAAGCGCACTGGCATTAAAGATTTGGCCGACCCGTCCGGAGCACAGTTTGACAAATTTTTGGAAAGCCCTTAGATCTTTGACATTGATCAATGAACGCAAATCACGTTCGATATAGGTCTGGAAGTAATTACGATAGACTTTATGCGGCTCAAGACCCTCCGCATAAACCCTGGGATAAAAACCTTTCAAAAGATATTGATCGGTAGAATTATCCTGCTTGGCTTTTTTAAGCTCGGAAATACTCAAAGGTAAAAGATTTAAAATCGCCGTACGCCCCGCCAAAGATTGAGTCACTGACTCCATCAGTTCAAAGTTTCGGCTGCCGGTGAGAATAAACTGGCCTTTCTTTTTCTTAATGTCCACGATACTCTGGATATAAGACAGAAGCTCCGGCGCACGCTGAACCTCATCGAGGATCATCCCCTTGACCGCTGTGTTTAAAAATGCCCGTGGATCGGCCTCGGCGAGTTCTCTGGTGTCAAGTTCCTCAAGGTTAACATAGCGGTAACGCGGGAATGCTCGGCGGGCCAATGTCGTTTTTCCAGACTGTCGGGGACCCGTAATCGTAACCACGGGATACTGCTTAGCGGAAAGTTTTAGCTCTAGATCCAATTCTCTTTTTATAAACATGGCGGAAGTATACCACGAAATGGCGCAAATTTAAAGTTCAATCTTAAACTTGCGCCTCCTAATACTCCAATAAACGCTGATCTTTATAGTAACAGCTCAGTCTTGGTAAGCTCTTTAATTGTCATTGCGAGCCTGGCGGTGAGCTTGTCGAACCACGTGGCGAAGCAATCTCGTCGCCGTAGGCGACGCTGGCGCGTCGGGATTACCGGATTTGAGACAAATCCATGATCTGCGAACAAACGATACCTACAATAAGAAGACCCCTATAGAGGAAGGTCAGATTCACAGGTTAATTAGATCTTCTTCGGTGTGATATAGAGATAGAAAAAGGAGTAAATAATCCCGAATATGTCTCGTTAAAAGGAAATTCTGGCGCACATGTGCTCTTCCATTTTCACCGAGTTTCTTGGCAAAGGCAGGATCCTGTAAAAGCTGTTTAAGCCAATAAGCGGTTCCGTCGATGGAGTGAGTGAGAATACCGGAGTATTTATGCGTCACTTGGAGCGGAATGCCACCAACGGCTCCCGCGATCACGGGTTTTCCTTTCCAAAGAGCTTCTGTAATTGTGAGCCCAAATCCTTCCTTGAGAGATTTTTGTAAAATAATTGTGGAAACACGCTGAATCGCATTGATTTCGATATGACTTGTCGGCGGTAACGACAAAATTATGATGTCCGGATCGTTTCCTGCGGCTTCTTTTGTTTCTAAAAGCACCTCCGTGCCTTCAGGATCATCATCTGCGGTTCCGCCGACCAAGAGAAGACGAGCCTCCGAATATTTTTGTACCTTTTTGAAAGCCTTGATAACACCCACCGGATCTTTTAGACGGTCAAATCGGGAAACCTGTGTAACGAGCGGCTTATCTAAGGGGATTTTGAGACGGCGCATGATGCTGTTGATTTCTTCTTTAGTCATTTCCCGATTTTTTTCGCTTAGAGGATCAATCGAGGGGCAAATTAGAGCCTGTGGAATAGAAAGTTTCTGCGAAAACTGAGGCGCTGAAAATACAGACTTGTCATATTGCTCCACAAAAGTCTTTAAAAAATTCCACACGCCGGGATTGGGTTTTGAAACATCCACGTGACACCGCCAAATCCATTTATTGCCAAGCTTTTTTCTTAATTTAATCAACCCGATAGGTTGAGGATCGTGTATGAACACAATATCCTCTCCAAACTTCATTGTTTTAATATTCTCTTCCTGAACGTCAAGGAACGTCTGATATTCCTGCTCGCTTAAACCATCCTCATTTCCGTGCAACGCGTTGTGAATTTTTTTGGTGACGGCATAAAAAGCCTCGCCGCCTTTGACCACTTCCCATCGCGTCTCAACACCAAGCTCATTTAGAAGCGGCACCATCCGGCTCAGGATCTCGGCCACGCCTCCTCCCACCGCCGTCGAATTCACGTGAAGCACTTTCCGGCCGTTCAAGCTCTTCGATAAGATCTTAAGTTCCTCCAGGACTTGCGGGCCCACAATTTGTTCGTAATCAGCCAGCTGTATCACCGGTCCCGCTCCAATCGTTTCTCGATCAGATGGATAATTTTTTTTCGCAGTCCTTCCATCGTATAGGTGTAAGGATCAAGTCTCTCAATCTTTCCGGCGAGTTCAGTTTCTCCCAAACTGTTTTTAAGCCAATTTGAAAAATCACTTTCGCCGAGCGGCGGACGCAGTCGCGCTCCAAAAATGTGATTATAAAGACAGCTTGGGCTGATGTGCGTTAAGCAATCCAAAAACTCCCCGAGATCGGAGGCGGAATAGACTGTCGGCAAGATAAATCTAATCGATTTCATAAAATGAAATTCTTCCCCTTCGGGGGCCTTGCGTAGGGCTTTATGCTTGGCCAGATACTCTTCGATTGCGCCCACAAGAGCGCCGCGCAAAGCCTCGAGGGTGCCAAATTGCACCGTGTCAATGGCAGCAATTTTTTCTCCCATTTCATCTTCCTGCAAAACATTCGCTATCCAGTAAGCGAAATCGTTGGGTGGCTCGGGAGTTAAATATTGATGCTGCTGAAGAAAATGATGCGTGTGGTGGTAAACCGAGGATTCCGGAACTTCCTTAAGATAGTAGTTTAATTCAACGAGATCTCTCGCTTTTAACCCCATCGTTTCAACCAGGCTTAGCTGGGTCTTGAAAATAAAAGGTGCCTCTGCTTTTATGAATGGCATAGTGCTTCCAAGAATTTCCTGACATCACGCGGTGATTTGAGATAATGATCTGCCGATGACCTCCGAGAGCGCCCGACACGTATTGTGATTGCTCGATGCTTCAAGCCCCTAAACATATCTTCGTCTGTCACATCGTCCCCAATAACGATCGGCAATGCTCCGGGGAACTTCTTGGCAAAACACAAGGCCGCGTCGCCTTTGTCCCATTTCACTCTCGGGCGCACGTCCCAAACTTTCTTGCCTTCCTTCCAGATAAGCGGCCAATGTGCGTACTGTTTTTTGAATCGCTCGACTTCTTGCTTAAAAAATGGGAAATATTCCCTGGAAATATTTCTGTAGTGAAGACTTAAAGTGTAGTTTTTATCCTCGATTAATGCCCCGGGCACCTTTGAAAAATCTTCTTTGAGTTTCTCACCCAAAAGCCATACCAAAGCCGCCAGTTTCTTGGCTTTCCTTGCTCTCAACGGCAGCGAAAACTTTTTTCCTTTTAATTCAAAACCGTGATTGCCCGCAAAAAAAGTCTTCTTCAAGTGAAAATAGGACGTCAGGTCTTTTAGAGATCTCCCGCTAATTATCGCAAGCTGATAAGACGGCGACCGGTCAAGACACGCTAACGCTTCCTTTGTTCTTGCTTCTAAAACCACGTCATGCGGCGTCTCGGCAATAGCCGTCAGAGTTCCGTCGAAATCAAGGATCAATAATTTGATCCTCTTGGAGAGGATTTTTCGGCGAAGCATCGGCCAGTCTGGCCACACGTATTTCATAAAGACCGGCCGATCCTGACCCGGGCAAGCTCTCCGACGAGATCTGAGGCCCATTTATAGATGTTGCGCTCTTTTAAGAGCTCTCTCATCGATCTCATTCTTTCCTTTTGCTCATCCGCGGTCATCGTTAAAGCGGTTTTCATAGCCTGCGCCGTTTCAACGATATCGTAAGGATTCACGATCAAGGCGTCGGGAAATTCCCGTGACACTCCGGTGAATTTGCTCAAAATCAAAGCGCCCGCTTCGTCATCCCTCGCCGCCACGAACTCCTTAGCCACAAGGTTCATCCCGTCATGAAGCGATGTCACGAGACATAAGTCCGCGGCCCTATAGAACGGCAGGATCTCCTTATGACTGTGATGCTTTATTAAAAGGAGGATAGGCCGCCAATTCTTTGTCTTAAAGCGGTCGTTGATTCTTTCGGCCTCTTTCTCGACTTCGACCACAAACTCGGCATACCGCGGGATGGCCGTACGGCTGGGAGCGGCCAATTCCACAAAAGTGAACTTGCCAAGATATCGGGAGTCCGATGCCAGAACATGTTCCACTGCCCGGAAGCGCTCTAGTATGCCCTTGGTATAATCCAAACGATCCACTCCGACGCCCATGAACAGAGCCTGAATATCATATTTCGCTAACAGAGCCTCTTTGCTCCCGTTACCGGAAGCCGCTGAATTCGATACTCCCGCGAAATCTATGCTTATGGGAAAAGGTTTTATCCAGGTCGTGGAACCCTCCCGGCACACCGTAAAATGTTCGTAATCCAGGCGCGATTCCAAAACCCGGTCAACCGTTTCCATGAAATTATTGCAGTGAAACTGCGTATGAAACCCGATGATATCCGCGCCGAGCATCCCGTCAAGAATTTCCTTTTGCCAGGGGCAGATGCCGAAGGATTCGGGATTCGGCCAGGGAATATGCCAAAAAATGGCGACACGCGCGTCAGGCCTTTTCGATTTGATGAGACGCGGCAGGAGCGCGAAATGGTAATCCTGGATCAATACGCAGGGCTCCTGAGTTCCTTCCAATTCCTCTAAAACCGCTTCGGCGAATTTCTTATTGACGGCCTCATACTGCAACCAGTCTTCAGCCCTAAAAGTAGGCCGTGTGTGAGCGATATGGCAAAGCGGCCACAATCCCTCATTGGCAAATCCGTAATAATAGCCACCCTCTTCTTCCTTGGTCACCCACACTCTTCTTAAGACGTACTGCGGCTCCTCCGGAGGTACTTTAATTTTATCCTGTTTATCCACCGTCTCTTTGTCGGCTGAGCCGCTGCCTTGCGCGATCCATGTGCCTCCGCACGCTTTCAACACCGGCTCAATGGCCGTGACGAGTCCGCTCGCGGGAACAATGCATTTGATCTCTTTGCCTTTTTTAAAATGTATATAAGGCTCGCGATTTGAAACCACGAAAAGCGGGCGGCCGCCGAGCCTCACTTTCACAAATTCTTTGAGCCTCTCCGGAGTCCACAAAGATTCCGATGACTGCCTGAGCCTCGCTTCTTCTTCGGCGGCAAGCCGGGCCGTTTCAAGACTTTTTGCCATTTTCGATATTTCACCGGCCAGGGGTCCCAAAAGAATTTTATGCTTCGGGTTGATCTCTTCTACCGTCTCACCCCGGCGCAGTTTCTTGATCCACTCGGTCGTTCGTTTGATCGGCGTCATGACACTCAAATAAACAATGATAAGGGTCGTAAGGGTGACCAAGAGAGATTGAATTAAAGCGCGCCAAAAACTA
>PEWW01000156.1 GCA_002779345.1 Candidatus Omnitrophica bacterium CG07_land_8_20_14_0_80_50_8
AAATTCGCGGCCGTCGCGCGGGGCCATGAGCGTAAGGCCCGGCACTTTTCTTAAATAAGCGATATCGAATACACCATGGTGCGTCGGACCGTCTTGACCGACTAACCCTGCCCGATCCAGACAGAACACGACCGGCAGATTCTGCAGCGCTACGTCATGAATAATCTGATCGTGCGAGCGCTGCAAAAATGTCGAGTAAATCGCAACCAAAGGTCTAAGACCGGCCTCCGCAAGACCCGCCGCGAATGCGACCGCGTGCTCTTCGGCGATGCCTACGTCAAAAAAACGGTCCGGAAATTTTTTGGCAAATTCACTCAAGCCCGTGCCTTCACACATGGCGGCCGTGATCGCGACAACATTTTTATTTTTTTCCGCGAGTTGCATCACCGTTTCGCCAAAAACCTGTGTGTAGGTCTTTTCCGGGGCTATTTTTTTGAGATGGCCGGTGTGAATATGGAAGGGGCCTGAGGCATGCCACCGCTCGGGGTCGGCCTCGGCAATCTTATAGCCCTTGCCCTTCTTCGTAACGATATGCAACAGCACAGGCCCATTGATCTTTTTGATATTCCGGAGAATCTGGACAAGACCTTCAACGTTGTGGCCGTCAAGCGGGCCAAAATAACGGAATCCCAACTCCTCAAACAAAAACCCAGGCACCAGAAGATTTTTTAAACCTTCATCCACACGTTTGGCATAAGCGACCATCCGATCCCCGACTTTCGGCATTTTTCTCAAAAGCCCTTCAATGTCTTTGCGGACACGGTTGTAAAAAGGATTTGAAATAATTTTATTCAAGTGCCTGGAAAGAGCCCCGACGGTCGGGGAGATACTCATTTCGTTGTCGTTTAAAATTACGATAAGATTGTCTTTCAAGTGGCCGGCATGATTCAGCGCTTCAAAAGCCATGCCGTTTACCAAGGACGCGTCGCCAACCACCGCGATCACTTTTTGGTCTTTGCGAGACAAGATGCGGTTGCCCACGGCAACCCCCAAGGATGTTGAAATCGAAGCGCCTCCATGACCGGTGGTAAAGGCGTCATGTTTACTTTCATTCTTATCCGGAAACCCGCTTAGACCTCCGTCCAGTCTGAACGTCTTAAAAGCCTCTCTTCTTCCCGTAAGAATTTTATGGGCATGCGCTTGATGCCCGATGTCCCAAATAATCGTGTCCGTGGGAGTCGTAAAACAATAATGGAGCGCCACGGTAAGATCTACGGCTCCAAGCGCCGCGCCCAGATGTCCTCCGTTAGTGGAGATCACCTCAAGGATGTATGCGCGTAGTTCCCGAGCCAGTTGGTTTAGTTCTGTGATGGAAAGTTTTTTGACATCTTCAGGGCTATTTATTTTTTGAAGCAGTGATCCCATAAATCAATATTTCCTGGTTAACACGAAATCAGCTATTCGGCTCAAGACAAAGGCTTTCGGGCCAAAACGGCCGAGCACTTTCTTGGCTTTCAATAAAAGTCCCTCGGCTTCCTTGCGCGCCTCGGGCACACCCACCATTTTAGCATACCCTTCCCTGTCCATAATGTCATCCACAATTTGAAAAAGAAGCCCTATGTATTTTCCATAGCCATAAAGTGCTTGAATCTCTCCTTTAGAGCCCCCGCCCAGATAAGCCCCTGCCTTTAAACAAACCGCTATCAAGGCTCCGGTCTTATGAGTGTTAATATATTCAATCGTTGGAAATTCAATTTGCGTTGTTTGGCATTCGAGATCTACCGCCTGCCCGCCAACCATGCCGCGGCTGCCCACAGCGTTCGCGATCAAAGAGGCCGTGACAAGCTGGCGCTCCAATGCCTTCGCCGGCCGAGAAGGGGTGGTTTGGCTCAATATTTGAAAAGCCAAGGTCAACAGCGCGTCTCCCGCTAAAAGCGCGGTTTCCTCGTTAAATTTTTTGTGGCAGGTTGGTTGACCTCTCCGAAAATTATCATCATCCATGCAGGGCATGTCATCATGGATTAAGGAATAATTGTGAATCAATTCGACGGCGCACGCCGCAGGCATCCCTTTTCGTTCATCGCCTCCGACAATGCCGCACGCCGCCAAAACCAAGATAGGGCGTATTCGTTTTCCTCCCGAGAAAACCGCATATCGCATCGCTTCATGCAAAATCGAAGGCGTGGCGTCTTTTTTAGGCAAATAACCATCCAACGCCTTGTCGATCTTTTTGGATTGTTTGGCTAGGTACGTTTGAATATTCACGTGTCGCCGGGCACGCCTAAATTCGCCTTAATCATTTTTTCTTCTTAGACTTTCCGGAAGTACCTTGGGCGTCCTCAAACGGGACTGTTTTGAATTTTCCCTGGTTTGTTTTTGTCAAGTCCTCCACTTTCTTTTCTGCTTCCGTAAGCCGCTGGGTGCAAAAATCGGCCATACGCACACCTTCCTCATATTGTTTTAGCGCATCCTCGAGAGATAAATCGCCATTTTCAAGGCCTTCGACAATGCCTTCAAGTTTCTTCAGCGCCGTCTCAAACGGCATTTCTTTCGGTTCTTGAGCCATAAATTATCTCCGCTACCGGACCCCGTCCGATGAATGTTAGTTGCTCACTGCTTTAACTTCACTGACAAAAAAACCTTCCCTGAGCTTCGTCTTCACCCAATCCCCTTTTTTTAAAAAGCAAACGGATCTGATTAATTTTTCTTCCGGCAGTTTCAGCGACACACTAAAACCTCTTTTTAAAGCAGCCAACGGCCCAAGCGCCTCAAGTTTTCCCATGAGGCCTTCAAACTTTTCTGTTTTGAATTTTAAAAATGTTCCAAAATTTATTTCCAAATTTTTTTTAAGCTCATCGAGTTTTTGGGATTTAATCTTAAAAATTCCCAACGGATCCCGAAGTCCCCGGCTTTCGACAAGTGGTTTCAGCGCCTGCCGGAAAAATTTTAATCGCCCCGTAAAAGCTTGAAACGCCCTTGATTTTAAATCCATAATTTCAAGCACAAGTTTATCCTTAAGCGGCAGAACGATCTCGGCCGCCGCGGAAGGAGTCGCGGCCCTAAGATCCGCGACAAAATCCGCAATGGTAAAATCAATCTCATGACCCACAGCGGAAATCACCGGAATCGCGGAATTATAAATCGCGCGCGCCACGATCTCTTCATTAAAAGCCCAAAGATCCTCGAGACTTCCACCGCCGCGGCCTACGATCAGGACATCCGCATTTTTCAGCTCGTTAAAATCCCCGATAGCGGAGGCGATAGATTCGGCCGCCCCTTTTCCCTGAACCGGGACGGGGTGAATGATCACGTTCACGCTGAAAAACCGGCGATCCAGCACGTTTAAAATATCCCGAAGCGCCGCACCGTCGATCGAAGTGATCAATCCGATCCTGGCCGGTAAGTAAGGAATCTCTTTTTTATGCGCCTCGTCAAAGAGACCTTCGTCTTTTAACTTGGCCTTTAGCTGTTCAAATTGAAGCTGGAGCGCCCCTACTCCTTTGGGTTCTATCCGCTCCATATAGAGCTGATATTGACCGCGGATAGGATAAACGCTGACGCGGCCGAAACAAAGAACGCTTAAACCCTCCTTGAGCTCAAAATCGAGTTTCTGATTCTCCGCGCGGAACATCACACACTGGATTTGAGCCGTTTCATCTTTCAGCGTGAAATACATATGCCCGGAGGTATGGGACTTAAAATTGGTGATCTCTCCTTCAACCCAGATCCCCGAGAAACTTTCCTCCAGAATAAACCGAATGTTTCTGGTTATCTCGGAAACAGAGAAGATCTGACGATGAGCCGTCTGCTGATTTCTCATCATACGGTTAGTTTTTTCTGAACCCGTTCTATCTTGAGCGCTTTTCCCGAGCGTTCATCCACCGTAAGGATCACGCCGGATAAACGCACATCGTTTTTCGCGACTTCCTTTCGCAGGTTAAGCTGAGTCAAAAATTTTTCGATGATGGGTCCTTTTTCAGCGCCGATCACCGAATCATAAGGCCCGGTGAGTCCCAAATCCGTGATACAGGCAGTGCCCTTTTGGGTCACGCGCTCATCCGCCGTTTGGACATGGGTGTGGGTTCCCACGACCGCCGATACCTGCCCGTCTAAATACCAGCAAAGAGCGGTTTTTTCGCTCGTCGCCTCCGCGTGTATGTCTACGATCACCACTTGAGCGCCCTGTTTTTTCACTTTGTCTATTTCCTCATCCGCGGCCAAAAACGGAGAGTTAAAATGATGCCTCATAAAAACCTGTCCCGCGACGTGCAGGACACCGATTTTAGTGCCCCGATGTTCTACCACGCACGAACCCTCGCCGGGGAGTCCTTTTGGAAAATTAGCCGGACGGATTACACGGAACTCCTTTTTTAAGTATTCTTCTATTTCCTTTTTCTTATCAAAAAAATGATCCCCGCCGGTCAGGACATCACAACCGTTGATAAAAAGTTCTTTAGCTGCCGATTCGGTGATACCCGCGCCGCCGGCGGCATTTTCCGCGTTACAAACTACAAAATCCGCTTCGCCGGTAGATTTCATCGACCGAACAAACCGCTCGACTGCTTTTCTTCCGGGTTCACCGTAGACGTCTCCGATTACTAATATCTTTAGCATATTAAAATCCTCACTCGATTTGTCGTGAGTCTTGAGAGGTGTGGGATGAGAAAATCTTCATGGTAGTCTCATCCCTCATCCCTATTTGGCTATCTCCTCAACACGCGTTTCACGGATCACCACGACTTTTACCTGTCCCGGATATTTCAGATTATCCTCGATCTGCTTGGATATTTCCCGAGCCAAAGCCGGCAGGGAATCCTCCGCCACCCGATCGGGCTTTACCATCACACGCACTTCACGGCCCCCTTGAATCGCATAGGATTTTTCAACACCCGGATGTTTATCCGCGATTGCTTCAAGGTCCGTCAGACGTTTCACATAATTTTCCAGGCTCTCACGCCGGGCGCCGGGCCTTGAGGCGCTAACCGCGTCCGCCGCCTGCACCAGCATCGGCCAAATCGATTTCATCTCAATGTCCTCATGATGCGCTTCGATCGCATGAATCACGTCCGGATGTTCACCGTAACGACGGGCCAGCTCTCCTCCGATCAACGCATGCGGCCCTTCTACATCATGGCTCACTGCTTTCCCGAGATCATGCAAAAGCCCCGCACGGCGGGCAAGCACCGGATCAATCTTCATTTCACCTGCGATGACGTTCATGAGGTATGCCACTTCAAGCGAATGTGCCAACACATTTTGTCCGTAGCTTGATCGGTATTTCAATCGGCCTAAGAGTTTTACAATCTCAGGGTGCACATTAGCGAGACCGACATCCAAAATCGCTTTCTCACCTTCTTCTTTCAAAACATTTTCCATATTTTTTTTGACTTTTTGAACGATTTCCTCGATTCGAGCCGGATGGATACGAGTGTCCTTGATGAGTTCCTCAAGCGCAAGCTTGGCGACCTCTCGCCGCACACCGTCAAAGGCCGACAAGACAACCGTCCCGGGCGTATCGTCGATCACGAGATCTACCCCGGTAAGGGTCTCAAAAGTTTTAATATTCCGGCCGTCTTTTCCGATGATGCGGCCTTTCATTTCTTCGTTCGGAAGCGTCACGATTGTCGCGGTGGATTCCATCGAGTGTTCAGCCGCGCAACGCTGGATCGCAAGACTCAATATTTTTTTGGCCTTTTTATCCGCCAATGCTTCTGCTTCAGCTTCCACCGCGCGTATCATGCGGCTGACATCACTTCGAACATCAATCTCCAACCGCTTTAAATACTGTTTTTTGGCTTCTTCCGGATCCAAACCTGAAACTTTCTGCAATACAACCCGCTCTTCCGAATAAAGCTTCTCAAGGTTTTTTTCGACTTCATTCAGGTTTTTCTCTTTAGCGATCGCTTCTTGAAGCTTAAAGAGCGCTTCACGTTCCTTTTTCTCGACGATCTCTATCTTTTGATCAATAGTCTCTTCTTTATGTTTAAATATTTTTTCTGAATTTTCAAAATCACGGACTTTTTGAGCGACTTTATTATCGAAATCACTTTGAAGCTTGATTAAATGCTGTTTGGTATCTTTGTCCGATTTTTTAATCATGTCTTCTGAGTCACGGCGCGCGTTGACCAGAATTTCGCGCGCTTTAGATTCAGCGGTGCGTATTAAACGCTCCGCGTAGCTTTTTCTTACGTAATAAC
>PEWW01000167.1:0-2477 GCA_002779345.1 Candidatus Omnitrophica bacterium CG07_land_8_20_14_0_80_50_8
ACGCGTACATTCCAGCGGATAATGGTGGTGTTGCACTGCCTACCGGAGCGATTGTTTATCAACGACCTACGGGTAGCACTTGGGCTGGAATGTACGCGTTGGTCACTACACAGGTTGTTGATGGAATCATTGTTCCAACGTTCGGCACTGTCGTATTGGTAAGGACCGAGCCCGTGGATTTGATATCAAAAGCCAGGCCCTGCGTATTCACAGTAAGCACGATATCCTTCGTGGTCGGCGATACGAGATTGCCTGAACCATTGGCAGTAAGCGTCCCAAAATTCAGGGCAGATCCATGCCCTGTGCCAGCAAAATTCGTATCATGCACAACGACAGTGAAGGACGTAGCGGCCCCCACATCGGCTGTTACGTTCACCGTTTGGGGACTCAACGCAGCATAAGCAGACGGCATACCTCCGACGATCAAAACAGCCAGAAACATGATCATAAGTTTTTTCATTTTTATATCCTCCATCTTCATTAATTTCTGATTTTTTTCAGGCCTCACCCAAATAAAAAAGCCGGGAACCTAAAGAAGAACCACTTCACTTCTTTGGCAACCCGGCTATCCTCTTTCGAGGACCCGCAGCTTTGCGCCCCATCCTTTCGGATGGTTTGCCTTTTCAAAAGCCCTTATTTAAAGAGCGACTTAACTTCAACTGACTCCCGAATAACCCAACTATACATGAACGCCAAATAAAAGTCAAATCGTTATACAAATAATTAGGTTCATAATACGTTGAAAATACTTAGGATACATAAATTATGAACTTTTTTTAATTACTTAAAAAAGTTATGGAATCAGTTGGATCTACTGCGTCAGAGTAAACGTTACCGTTCCGTTATAAGACCCGCTTGGCTGGTCGATCTTCACCGCTCCGCTAGCGCCGGCTGACGGATCATCGGTGATAGCTAGATGTGCCTGGATCGCCTGGTAGTAACCTCTCGCATCGCTGTCATAAATTCTATAACCGGGGATCCAGGTTCCTCCGCTAGGATTGACCGTTCCTACCCCGACGTCGCATCCTGCGCACTGGTCCGAAGCCGAATAGCCGGCCTTGACCGCGCAGGCGCCGGGAGGAAGGGTCACTCCGCCGAGTCCCGTCAGAGCCGCTCCGGAACAATCCAGATGATACGGGGCGGTCGTGCCCTGCGGATAGAGCATCACGAGAAACCCAACCGCAGACCGCAGTGTTTTGCCGCCGGTCGACGGGTTTGTGAATTCCTGCAAGGTCCCAAAATTCATTTGAGTAACTTCACCGCCGACCCCGCCCGCGGTTTCCGGAAAGACATGAATGACGAGCCCGATCGCCGGATCATTCTGGGCTCCAAACTGGAGACTGCCGCCCTCCCCCGTCAAGGAAAACAACGGCGGCGCCGCAAAAAAAATGATGAGAAAAAAAACGCTCGCGACCCTCGCGGCCCGTCGAGCGCTTTTTTCAAAAATCCGCTTTTTCATGAAAACTTCCTCTGGGTATCGGATCGCGTCAGAGAGTCGTAATCGAATACCGTACGTTGGCGTTGTAAGAGCCCGGCTTTTGAGACCTGGGCATTTTGAGCTCATAGTTCAAGGCAAACTTCTCGGGCGTTCCTTTGTTATCTGACGTGAACACCACCGATTCCCCTTCCTTGACGGGCAGCGGGGAAAGGTTCGCCAGCTTGCCGGTCTGGGCGTCGGAGCCGAAACAGGTGAAATTTTCGGGCGGCACCGTGTCTCCCTGCTCATTCACTAAATTGTTCGAAGCGATCTGAGTGACCTGATAGGCTAGGCCCAAATTGCTGTGGACCGCCAGATTTACTTTCTTCTGACGCGATTCCTCGGTGGTTTTAGAAGTCCCGAAGCTGACCTTCGTGGTCTCGGGAGCGTCTATGTCCAGATAAAAAACAGGGTCCATTTCAACCTTAGCCGGGATATTAATCAATTGAGGGACCGCTGACGGAGAGTGGGTGTCCACCTTAAAACTGAGCGTCCCCCGATAGATGCCTGCCTTTTGGGAAGAGTCCGGCGAGAGCGCGTACTGAAGCAGAATATTGTCCCCGGCGCCGGACTCGCTCGAATAAAGCGCTTGCGCGGAGGTCGGCACCTGAGTGTAAACCCCTTTGCCGCTCAAGGTTCCCTTATCACCCCCGGAGGCCATGAATTTAAAATCATCTTCCTCGATCACTTGTCCTTCCTGCGAGGCCAGGGGTTCCGTCAATTGCTGAAAGATGCGGAAAGGGCCGGCGTTGCTTTCAACATCCATTTTTAACACGCCATCCGCCGCGGGCCTGCCCTTGGAAATATGCCCCAGGTCAAGCTCTCTGCCGCCGGCGGCACTTTGGAGGGTGGCACTGAAAGTCGGGCGGATATCGACGGCCACATCCAGCGTGACAATGCTCTCGGTAAAACCACTCTGCTGGCTGACCGGCTGGGCCGTAAAGGTAACCCGGGTGCGATAAATCCCTCCCGGCTGATTTTCAGGCACCTTCACCGTATA
>PEWW01000167.1:2485-5597 GCA_002779345.1 Candidatus Omnitrophica bacterium CG07_land_8_20_14_0_80_50_8
CGAAGCTATCCGCATCGCCGGCTGCGTTCGACGTATAGATAAGCACCTGGCCCATCGAAATGGGCGTTTCCAACTGGGTCCGGAGCGTCCCCAGCTGACTGCCTGAAGGAGAAAACATAATGAAAGCGCCCTGAGGGATCGTATTCCCCATGTCACCGGTGAGAGGTTGGTAAACAGTTTGATAAATGATGTATTGGGCCGCTTGCGTGGTGGTCACGCTCACCGTCACTTCTTCATTCCGCAGATAAGCGCCGGGCTTGGCCTGCTCGAAGTTAATAGCGTGTACGCCCCGTTGGGGGGTCACGGACAAACTAAAAATAGCGTGCGCGTCTTGTGCGACTAGCAATAAAAACATCGTGCAGAATAAACCGAACGCTTGTTTCCGAAAATGTCTCATATTCATAAGTTTACCTTAGATCCCTCGCTCAAAAGTCCCCCGTCAAGGATACACGAACGATGTGTTCGGTGTCAATGGTAGGCAAAGAAAATCCAACCGCACTATAGGGGTTGGACTGGGGCGCGTACAACCCGAGACCAAAAACGCCGTATTCGGCGCGGAAAACCGTCGAAGCGTTGATCCGGTAATCCATACTCGAATAAAAATTGCCATGACTGCCGTAGTCCTTTTCGGCGTAATGAGTCGCGATAAGCTTCGGCAGATCAATAGCTTGAGAACGGGTAATATCCATGAAAAAAGACACTTTTTTCGTGAAATCGTACGCAAGACTGATCCCTTGATGGTTGACATTGTCGTCCAACCCTGCCGCGAATTTATAAGAATTTTGTGCCGCGTGAAAAGTGACAGTCAACGGATCGGCGGGCCTGAAAATCAGTCTTTCCCTGAAAACATTAAAATAATCGTAAGGAGGCACGCCACCCACAGCTCCTTGACCATATAAAAAATTCGTTAAATGATCCAAGAGCAATCCGTCCACGCGGTCGTTCGCGTCACGGAAATTGCCGTTTAAAAGCCCTCGCGGAAAATCCGGGATGTCGTTGCTATGTTCATAAATTCCCTCGGCGGCCCATTGCGGATTAAAATCATACCGCAGGCCGCCGGAATAAGTAAAACGCGAAGGGTTCGCGTCCGCGGGCACCGCGACGTTCTGAAGCGTCACGTTCGATGGGTCGTTTAAACCTACGAATTGATAACTGGACAAAAACGGTTCAATGTAGGGGGTGGACTGAGGAAGGCCCTGCCAGCGAAAGAGGCCTTTGACGGTGGCCTTCCGGCTTATTTTTAAAGTCGTTTCGTCCCTCAGCACCGTTTCTTTATAGGCCGTATTATTAGTCTTGTGAACGTTCCTTACGTCGAACAGATTGATAAATTTTTCTTTGAATAATTGTTCCCTCCAGTTAAAGCGGACGACGAACCGGTTGATGTCGAGACCGTCGCCGAGACGGAAATATTCCAGATCCGGAGAATACGCTTTGAATTGAATATGATTCCCCCACACATGGTCATCGCGCGTATTGGAATAACGCGAAAGTGAAGGTTCAAAACTTTGATCCATCTGCGCGTACGACAAAGCGGCATCCGTATGGCCGTCGAATTTATGATCGAACTTCGCGCCTATTTCAGTCTTATAAGCGTAGCCTTGCGTGCTGGTCCGCAAACGATCATTGGTCATGACGTCCGCTTCCCGGTGAGAGCCGGCGACTTCGGCCTTGGCAGTCACGTGTTCGTTGATCTTATATTTCGTATCCACGCCCACATTCTGATTAAAATCCGCGACGCTGTTGTTGATAAGGCCGGACCGAAAAGTGTAGGTGCCTCCCACCATCAGCTGATCGGTCGCTTGATGTTTGATACGCACCGCGCCGGGAATGTTATCGCTTGAGAAATATTTTTCATCCCAGGGCGTGTAGGGCGCAGCGACTGTCGAGGCGATATAGGTTTTGCCTAAATCCGCTTCAAGTGAGGCTCCTTTTAGCAGGACCAGACGGTTGCCTCCGCTGTCCTTCGCGTAAAAGGACAGGAAATCCGAATAATAACCGCGCTGGACAGAACCGTCCGAAAAAAATTGGATCGGCTGGTACTGGTAAAGCCAGGGGCTCTGCTGCCAATAATCCTTATGATTGGACAGACCCAGCGGGTCATCCGTGGTCAACGCTTGGCGCTCATCCGCCAAAGCGAATACGCGCGCGTGCCACCGATCCTCGGTGTGGTCAACCCAAAATTTGCGAATGGGCCTAAATTCATAATCTATATCCGTCTCCGGGATCGTAAACGGAACGCCGTTGGTTGGCGGATTCCAATCATAAAATCCATGAACGACCGTTTGCGACGTATGGCCATCGGTAATTTTCATCACCGGAAACCCTGCCTGATCACCCAGATTAGTCCGAAAACTTTGCGCGATCGTGGAATTATTTGCCCCGAAATATTTCAGATTGTACCGCATCACTTCAGTGCCGATATCGCTTCGTTGAACCTGCTCGCCGGTTGTCCCGACATACGACCAGGGATCCGCGACGATCTGTGTATGGATATTCGTTTTTTCGAGCGGGGAAAAATCGACGTTCAAGAGGTATTGGCTGTAAATAGCCGGATCGTAGGTATTGTTCAGTCGTTCGCCGAACACGTAGTGCCAGTTCCAGTCCTGGAGGTCAGAATTGGAATCATTCAAAATAAACTCTCTAAAATTGCTCCCGGCGCCGATGCGATAATGGCCGCTCACCTTGACCCTCTCTCCTTCAAGCGGCGTGGTAGTATCCTCGGCCCAGGATTTCCCATCCACTGCCTCGGGGTTCTTTCGGGAAAGTGTATCTTCAGGCTCCGGGTTCGGGGATTTTTTGGACATGTCAGCAGTCGGGCGTTCCGCTGATTGTTTTTGGACCGATGAACTTTCACCGGAAGGTCGGGCAGAAGTCTGCGCGGTTTCGACAGCCGTTTCTTCGGAATCGTTGACGGAGAGCGAGTGCCCTGATTTTTGGTAAAGCTGATTCAGCCATTCGACGGAATCATCGGACACGGCGGCAGGATTCGTCACACCGGCTATCGCAAAAAGATCCGCCGGATAGCTCAAAATAATGATGGGCGCCGTGAAAATTAAAAAGGCCCGTCTTATCATGCCCCCCCCCTCGTTGTTTTTTTTAACGACTTAACTGT
>PEWW01000167.1:5683-6130 GCA_002779345.1 Candidatus Omnitrophica bacterium CG07_land_8_20_14_0_80_50_8
GTAATCGACCAGCCCGGTGGCGATCGCGCTGCATGGCATGCCGTCGTATTCGGTGGTTTCGGGGGTCTGGGCCATGATCATGCCGCACTCGCCCTTGATGGCCCGGACGCCCAGCGCGCCGTCGCTGCCGGTTCCCGAAAGGATGATGCCGATCGCCCGCGACCGCCGGTCCTGCGCCAGCGAGCGGAAAAAGAAGTCGATCGGCAGCCGCTGGCCGCGCGGCGCCACCGGCTCCAGGAGATGGAGCGCCCCGTTGAGAAACGCCATATCGCGGTTCGGCGGGATTATATAAGCGCAGTTGGGCTCCACTTTCATGCCGTCTTCGACTTCAAAGACCCGCATCCGGGTGTAGCGGCTGACGATATCGGCGAGAATGCTTTTGTGATCCGGCGCCAGATGCTGGACCAGCACAAAGGCCATGCCGGGATCGGTGTCGGCGGGCATGCC
>PEWW01000109.1 GCA_002779345.1 Candidatus Omnitrophica bacterium CG07_land_8_20_14_0_80_50_8
CCTCGAGCGTGACCGGCTCAAAATAAAGCCTGTCGGAAGTATCATAATCCGTCGAAACCGTTTCAGGGTTGCAATTGACCATGAGGGTCTGAAAACCTATTTCTTTGAGCGCGAAAGAGGCATGACAACAGCAATAGTCAAATTCGATCCCCTGACCGATACGGTTGGGGCCTCCGCCCAAGATCATAATCTTGGGCGCGCGGGTAACTTTTACCTCGTCTTGTGATTCGTAGGTTGAATAATAGTAGGGCGTGAATGCCTCAAACTCGGCCGCGCAGGTGTCGACCAATTTATAGACCGGTAGAATCCCCAATTGTTTACGAATTTCCCTGAACTTTGACTCCGTGGTTTTAAAAATCTCGGCGAGCTGGATGTCGGAGAACCCGAGTTCCTTCGCTCGGCGCAAGATCTTTTCAAAACCGTCATCCCAAGGAGCGCCGGCGACGAAGGATCTTATCTTGTCAGAACAACGTTTGGCGTATCCCTTTAGCTCCTTCTCAAATTCAACGATTTCAAAAATATTTTCCAGGAACCAAGGATCGATTTTTGTCAGTTGGTGGATTTTTTTAAGGCTCATCCCCTCTTCAAGCGCGCGTTTCAGATAAAAAACCCGCTCGGCGGTCGGCACCCTAAGGCCATGCGCCAGATTGCCCGTGGCTTTCTTGGACTCAAAACCTGCCACCTTAATCTCAAGACCCCGCAGGCCCTTCTGAAAAGCCTCTTTAAAGGTCCGCCCGATCGCCATCACCTCTCCGACGGATTTCATCTGAGTGGTCAGCGTCGTATCGGCTCCGGGAAACTTTTCAAAAGTAAATCTTGGGATTTTCACGACACAATAGTCTATGGTTGGCTCAAAACTTGCGGGAGTTTTTTTCGTAATATCGTTTGGAATTTCGTCGAGCGTGTAGCCCACGGCAAGTTTTGCGGCGATCTTGGCGATCGGAAAACCTGTGGCCTTCGATGCCAACGCCGAGGAACGCGACACTCTGGGGTTCATCTCGATCGCCACCATCCGGCCGTCTTTAGGGTTAAGCGCGAACTGAATATTGGATCCGCCGGTCTCGACGCCGATCTCGCGGATACACGCGATCGCGGCGTCCCGCATTTTTTGATATTCTCTGTCCGTCAGCGTTTGCGCAGGGGCGACGGTGATCGAATCCCCGGTGTGAATGCCCATGGGGTCAAAATTTTCTATCGAGCAGATAATCACGACATTGTCTTTGCGGTCGCGCATCACTTCAAGCTCAAATTCTTTCCAGCCGGCGATCGATTCCTCGATCAAAATTTCCCTCGTCATCGACAGCTGCAAGCCATAAGAAACTATTTTCTTGAATTCCTCTAAGTTTGTCGCGATTCCGCCGCCGGTTCCCCCCAACGTAAAACTTGGCCGGATAACCACGGGAAGTTTTATCTTCTTAAGAACCTTAATAGCCGCCGGCATCGAATGCGCCAGGCCTGATTGTGGCAGATCCAGGCCGATCCTCTGCATGGCCTTTTTAAAAAGCTGGCGGTTTTCCGCTTTTTGGATCGATTTTAAATTAACACCTATCATTTGAACGCCGTATTTCTTAAAAATACCGGCTCGGGCGGCCTTGACCGCCGTATTCAGACCTGTCTGCCCGCCCAGAGTCGGAAGCACCGCATCGGGGCGTTCGATTTTGATGACCTTTTCTAAAAACTCAACCGTCAACGGCTCGATGTAAGTCTTATCCGCAGTGAGAGGATCCGTCATAATGGTCGCTGGGTTGGAGTTGATGAGCACTACCTCGTAGCCGTCCTCGCGGAGCGCCTTGCAGGCCTGGGTGCCTGAATAATCGAACTCACAAGCCTGTCCGATCACGATCGGGCCGGAACCTATAATGAGTATTTTTTTAATGTCTGTGCGTTTTGGCATTATTCATCATTTCAACAAACCTATCAAAATGGTGCCACGCGTCGTGAGGACCCGGCGCAGACTCGGGATGGTACTGGACCGAAAAAATGGGCAATTTTTTATGCTCCATCCCCTCGCAGGTTTTGTCGTTTAAGTTAATATGCGTCACCTGCATATTTTTGTCCGAAAGTGAGTCTACCTCTACGGCAAAACTATGATTCTGCGCCGTGATCTCGACGCGCCCGGTGTCTAGATCAATAACCGGTTGGTTTCCGCCGTGATGACCGAATTTTAATTTAAATGTTTTTCCGCCGAAGACCCGTCCCAGGATCTGATGCCCGAGACAAATCCCGAAGATCGGTAGGGGCGCATGGCCATGCGCCCCTACCCCTATCAATTCCTTCACCGTGTCTACGAGGTACGGAAGGGCCTCGGGGTCCCCGGGACCGTTGGATAAAAATAGACCGTTCGGTTTAAAAGATCTGATCTCGTCCTTGGTGGCGGTCGCGGGAACAACGCGGACGCGGCAATTTCTTTTTTCCAAATTTCTTAAAATATTATGTTTGATGCCTGAATCGATCGCGATGACCCGAAATTTGCCTCTAGTATTCCAATCGTAGGCTTTTTTACACATCACTGCTTTGATGAGGTCTCGGCCGAGGAGGCTGGGAGAATTGATAGCTTTCTGTACAAGACTGCGAGCATCGAGATCTTTGGTCGAAATAACGCCTTTTTTGGCACCCGCTTCTCTCAAATGCTTGGTGAGCGCGCGGGTATCGATGCCTTCAATGCCCACGATGCGGTTTCTCTTAAGGTAAGAACCAAGATCCTCGGTCGCGCGCCAATTCGAATATATGCGGCTGGATTCTTTGACGATAAAACCTTCGACAAAGGGGCGCGTCGACTCCGCATCCTGGCGGTTCACGCCAGTGTTGCCGATCAGAGGATAGGTCATGCAGACCATCTGCCCCTTATAGGAAGGGTCTGTCAATATTTCCTGGTAACCGGTCATGCTGGTATTAAATACGACTTCCCCGCAGGCCTCACCCAAGGCCCCGAAAGAAAATCCACGGAACACCAGACCGTCTTCAAGCGCGAGAATTGCTTCTTTCTTCATTTATCTAAAATTTCCCCATCCTTCAAAAGGATCCGCCCATCCACCAACACGTCGGTGGCTTTGCCTCTCATCCGCCAGCCAAGGAACGGCGAATTTTTGGATTTAGATTCGAGTTTTTCCTTTTCCACGATCCATTCCAGTTTAGGATCAAAAATCGTGACATCGGCCGCGGCGCCTTCCGACAAATGACCGTGATCGATCCTTAAAATTTCAGCGGGCTTTACCGACATTTTCATGACAAGATCAGACACGGACAACACCTTTTCTTCGACCAGCGTTAAAGAAAGGGCAAGCGACGTTTCAAGACCGATGATCCCGAAAGGGGCCTTGTCAAACTCCGCTTCTTTCTCGCTTTCAGTGTGGGGCGCATGGTCCGTCGATATGATGTCTATCGTCCCGTCTTTCAATGATTGTTTAATCGCCTGGACGTCCGCCTCTGTTCGCAGAGGCGGGTTCATTTTCGCATTCGTATTGTAATGTAAGACGGCTTCCTCGGTAAGATGAAAATAATGCGGACAGGTCTCCGCGGTGACGCGCGAACCGCGTGCTTTCGCCTCGCGGATCAAGTCCAGAGACTTTTTGCTGGAGATATGACAAAAATGAAGCCGCGCACCCGTGAGGTCCGCCAGTTGAATATCGCGCGCGACTTCGATGCTTTCCGACTCCACCGGAATACCCGGAAGCCCCAGGCGCGTCGACACAAAACCTTCGTTCATACAGCCGTCGCAAAAAAGTCCTTCATCCTGGCAATGTACCATGATCACCAAATCAAATTTTCTGGAATATTCGCAGGCTCGCCTCAAAATATTTGAATCTGAAACCGGGTGGCCGTCATCCGACAGCGCGACGGCGCCGCCTTTTTTTAATTCACCAAACTCAGTGAGTTCTCTTCCTTCCTCTTTCAAAGTCACCGCCCCCACAGGCCAAATGCGTCCGAGCGCTACGCGCCGGGCTTCACCGATTAAAAATTCGATGTCCGAGCGCCTGTCCACGATGGGATTTGTGTTCGGCATGGGACACACGCCGGTAAAACCACCCTTGAGCGCGGCCCGCAGGCCCGTTTCGATAGTCTCTTTATATTCGAAACCGGGCAGTCTTAAATGCACGTGCACGTCGATCAGTCCCGGACAAACGATCTTCCCCTGCGCGTCGATCACGATCTCTGCTTTTTCTGTGATCGATTGGGCAACCTTTTTTATCCGCGTGCTCTCGATCAGAACATCCATGAGTCCGTCGATCTGGTTCTTGGGATCGACCAAATGTCCGTTTTTGATCAATGTCTTCATTTTAATACTCTCCCGTCATTGCGAGCGATTATCGTTATCCTCAAGCGCAGCAAAGGATCTTGAGCTTAGATACTTCGTCCCTCCGTACGTCGGGACTCAGAATGACGAAACCAAAATTACTTTGCGTGGCAGGTTTCATCGTTCCGCCATCGTCGTATGAAACAAAACGGCCATCCGGACCGCCACGCCGTTGGTTACCTGATCCAGAATCACCGATTGTGGACCGTCGGCTACTTCAGAGGCCAACTCCACGCCGCGATTGATCGGTCCCGGATGCATGACGATGACGTCTTTTTTCGCTTTGAGCATACGCTCTTGGGAGATTCCGTATTCCGCCGCGTACTCGCGTATCGACGGAAAAAACGCGCCCTTCTGGCGTTCAAGCTGTATCCTTAAAATATTTAATACGTCCTGATCCTTGATGACGGAATCAAGGTCGTACGTAACCTCCACGCCCAGTTTTTCGATCCCCGGCGGGATCAGTGTCGGCGGACCGCAAAGTGTGATCCGCGCGCCCAACTTTTTAAGGCCCCAAATATTGGAACGTGCCACGCGCGAGTGAAGGATATCACCGACCAAGCAGACACGGAGCCCTTTAATGGATTTCTTTTTTTCTCTCATCGTAAAAATATCCAACAGACCTTGGGTGGGGTGTTCATGAATGCCGTCGCCGGCGTTGATCACGCCTGCCTTGACACAGCGCGCTAAATATTCGGCGGAACCGGAAGACGAATGACGCATCACGATAGTGTCTACGTGCATCGCCTCAATATTCTTTGCCGTGTCGGCAAGACTCTCGCCCTTGGAGGTGCTTGAACCTGTCGAAGAAAAATTAATGATGTCCGCCGAGAGGCGCTTGGCTGCGACTTCAAAACTCGTGCGCGTCCTTGTCGAAGGTTCAAAAAAAAGATTGGCGATCGTTTTACCGCGCAAGACCGGTACTTTTTTCACGTCACGGGTCGATACTTCTTTAAACGACTCGGCCGTCGTCAAAATAAGTTCTATTTCCTCCCGCGAAAGTTCCTCAACCGACAACAAATCTTTCCGTGTCCATCGGGCTTTTGCTTTCAGTTTTTCCTGTCGTCTGTCATCTGTCATCTCTGCGTCACCACCACTTCCTCTTTATGGTCAATTTCTAAAAAACGCACGCGCACGATTTCCTCTTCGCTTGTCGGTATATTTTTTCCTACAAAATCCGCGCGGATCGGCAGTTCCCGGTGTCCGCGGTCGATCAAAACGGCCAATTCGATCCTTCGGGGCCGGCCGAGATCCACGAGAGCATCCAGCGCCGAACGAACGGTTCTGCCGGTGTATAACACGTCATCGACCAGCACCACGGTTTTATTTTCCAGATCAAAATTAATTTCCGTTTTATGAATAATCGGCTGTTCGGCCACTTTGGTGAGATCGTCGCGATAGAGATTGATGTCCAAAATCCCGACAGGCACCGCGGTTTGAGCGATCGTTTGGAGCGCTTGCTGGAGACGGTTGGCCAAAACCACGCCGCGGGTATGAATACCGATCAGCGCTAAACTCTCGGCGGATTTATTTTTTTCGAGGATTTCATGCGCCATGCGGACAATGGCGCGTTCAACGGAAGGACTATCGAGGACTAGCTTTTCCACTTCTCTCCTTTACGGGTCTCTCAGGGACCCATTTAAAAGGTTAACGGACTAACCGGGGGGAGTATACCTTCTGACCGGTGGGGTTGTCAAGGGTGCGTTTGAATTAGCAGTCTGCCGAAAAAGTCCCCTCTGCGTCGTTGCACGCTTCGTCTCCTTGTGCGACGCAGCTGAAGCTGCGTCTCTCCGCCACAAAACTTCGGCGGACCCG
>PEWW01000145.1 GCA_002779345.1 Candidatus Omnitrophica bacterium CG07_land_8_20_14_0_80_50_8
TTTGCGACCTTGCCGGCGCGCGCGCGTCCCATTGCTAAAACCTTTCCGACCTCACTGTCGCTCTTAGGTGGCTCACGCTTGAGCGATTTTAATTGATCTATCAAAATTTCAGCAAGCTCCTTTTTACAATCGACGCATCCTTTTTTTGCGCCGGTACACCATTGATACACCGCCGATACTTTTCCGCCGTCAGCGTCCGGGTATCTGGATCGGTCGCAAAAAATATTATAGTAGGAATACACATTGCAAACCTCAGGGTGTCCCGGATCTTGAGTTTTGATCCTCTGGGGATCGGTGATCATAGAAAGAACCTTTTTGTGCACGGTGTCCGGCGGATCGGACAAATTAATCGCATTGTCATAGCTTTTGGACATCTTTCGACGATCCGTGCCTAACAGGCGGGCCCCTTTAGACAAAAGCGCCTCCGGTTCCGGAAATATATCTTTCTTATAAAAATGGTTGAAGCGTCGGGCGATTTCGCGCGTGAGCTCCAAATGCGCCAGCTGATCCTCCCCGACAGGAACGCGGTTGGCTTTATAAAGCAAAATATCCGCCGCTTGAAGAACCGGATAACCTAAAAAACCGTAAGTCGTCAGATCGCGGCCTTGGATTTCTCTGAGCTGTTCTTTGTACGTGGGATTGCGTTCCAGCCATCCGAGCGGTGTCAACATGCCAAGTATCAAAGCCAATGCTGAGTGTTCCGGAATTTCCGATTGAATAAAAATCGTGCTTTGCTTGGGATCGACGCCGCAGGCGAGCCAGTCTTTTACCATTTGAATCGAATAAGCTCGGATATGCGCGGGATTCTCGTACTCTCCCATCAACGCGTGGAGATCAGCCACCATAAAAAAACACTCGTGGCCGGCTTGAAGCTTCCGCCAGTTTTCAAGCGCCCCGAGTAGATGGCCCAAATGCAAAGGACCGGTCGGCCTCATGCCGGAGAGAATCCGGTTCATCAATTGATATTACTCCAGTTTTCTTGCTTTCTTTTGGATCTCATATACCTCCACGCGGTCACCCGGCAGGATTTCATTGAAATTGGAGACTCCGATACCGCATTCAAAGCCTTCAAGCACCTCGCGTGCGTCGTCCTTGAATCTTTTTAAGCTCTCCACTTTCCCCTCCTGCACGTTGACGCCATTGCGCATCACTCGGCACTGAAAATTTCGAACAATCTTTCCCTTTTGAACCGTGCATCCGGCAATCGTGCCCACTTTGGATACCTTAAACACCTGGCGTACCTCGGCGACTCCCACAAAAATCTCTTTCATTTCGGGTAACAGCAGACCCTCCATCGCTTTTTCAATAGCCGATTTGATTTCATAAATAATTTCATAGAAGCGCACGTCCACCTGCTCGGCTTCGGCGATCTCTTTGGCAGTGCCCACGATTCCCACATGGAAACCAATCACCACCGCATCCGACGCCGCCGCCAGCATCACGTCCGATTCGCTGACATCGCCAATCCCTGAGTGAATAATATTCAATTTAACGTTTTTTGATTGGATCGTGTCAAGCGTAGACCGCAGAGCCTCCATGGATCCTTGAACATCCGATTTGATAATAAGCTTGAGTTCTTCCACTTTACCGGCTTTAACGCCTTCAATCAAGCGCTCCAGCGACATGTGCCCGCCGGCAAATTCTTTGTCGCTTAAACCGCCTTGTTTTTTTTCAATAATTTCTTTAGCGGTTCGCTCGTCCTTTACCGCGTAAAAACGATCGCCTGCTTTCGGAATCCCCGGCAAACCCAGGATCTCAACCGGCGTTGAAGGCCGGGCCGCTTTGATCCGCTGACCCCGATCGTTGATCATCGCGCGTACCTTGCAATAAAAATTTCCCACGATCACGACAGCGCCCACTTTAAGCGTGCCGTCCTGTATCAGAACGGTCGCAAGCACACCGCTTTCTTTGGAAAGCTCAGCTTCAATCACCACGCCTGAGGCATTGGCTGAAGGATTTGCTTTGAGTTCCAAAAGATCAGACTCCAGCGCCAGCATTTCCAGAAGCTCATCAATGCCTTGGCCGGTCTTGGCCGACACACCGGTCATCACCGTTTTACCGCCCCACTCCTCGGCCATCAGTCCATGTTCCATAAGCGATTTTTTCACACGGTCGGGATTGGCGGACGGCAAATCCATTTTATTGATAGCCACGATGATCGGCACGTTGGCCGCTTTCGCGTGATTAATGGCCTCGATGGTTTGAGGCATCACACCATCGTCCGCGGCCACGACAAGCACCACGACGTCTGTTGCGCGCGCGCCGCGCGCGCGCATGGCGGTAAACGCTTCATGACCGGGAGTGTCCAGGAACGTCACCGCTCCCTTAGGTAAAAAAACTTCATAAGCGCCGATATGCTGGGTGATGCCTCCCGCTTCTTTCTCGGCCACTTTGGTATTGCGGATCGCGTCAAGAAGCGATGTTTTGCCGTGATCCACATGTCCCATAAAAGTTACGATCGGAGCCCTTGGTTTTAAAAACGCCTGATCCGCCGTTTTTTGCCTCACCGGTACTTTTGTCTCTTCGGACTGCGTGGGTTTTTCTATTTCAAAACTAAATTCCTGGGCTACTTCACTTACGATATCAAAATTAATCGACTGATTGATGGTCGCGAAGATATTAAGCTTAATCAGTTTTTGTATCAATTCGTTGGGCTTAACCAAAAATTTCGCGGCCAAATCTTTCACGGTGATCGGCGTTCGGACTTCTATTTTTCTGATACGCTTTACTTCAGGTTCAGCCGGAACGGGTATCGTCAATGGAGCGGGTGATTGCCTCGGGGGCAGAGCTTCGTGACCGGAGGGTTTTACGTGTTTCTTTAAATCGGGCCGTGCGGCTTTTGGTGTTAAATGAGTCGTAACTCGGTTGATGGGTGGGTGCTGTACCAACGACACCGGAGCGGCCAGGCGCGGTTTCTTGAGGTTTAACACCGTCTTGGCCGCCTTCATCTTGTTTCTTTGAAGCAAAAATGCTTTTTTTACATTTTCAATGGAAGGCGCTTCGGAAGATTTTGCCGGCGCTTTTACCAAAGAACTTTTTACAAGCTTTGCCTCGGCATCCGTCAAAACACTCATATGACTATTGGCTGAAATTTTAAGACCCTGGAATTTTTCTATAAGCCCTTTGGACGTCAGCTTTAGTTCTTTGGCTAATTCGTAAACACGAATCGACATGACTATTTTTCTTCTCCGGGTTGAGCCGCCTGGGCCGGCGGCACGCTTTCTTTGGGAACCGCTAAAGCTGTGCTTCTAATTTTCTCTAACGCCTTTTTACCGATCCCTTTGATGGCAAGCAACGTCTCGTCGCTGGCATTTTTTAAATCATCCAAAGTTTTAAAACCGGCCGCCACAAGCGCCTCGGCGGTCTTCGGACCCACCCCGTCAATGGACTCAACGCCTTGCGATGGGGCCTCCGGGAGGCCGCTGGTCATATTGGCTTCAAGCTTTTCTTTTACCATCTCTTTTTTGGACCGAATGTCAATGGACCAACCGGTGAGCTTAGAAGCCAATCTAACATTTTGCCCGTTTTTTCCGATGGCAAGCGATAGCTGGTCGTCGCTGACTATCACCTCCGCCTTTTTCTCCTCACGGTTCAAAATTTTCACCGCGGATACCTCGGCTGGGCTCAACGCCGCCTGAATATACTCCTCGACGTTTTCGCTCCACCGAATAATGTCAATTTTTTCTCCCTGCAATTCCTTCACCACGCCTTTTACCCTTGACCCGCGTATGCCCACGCAAGCGCCAACGCAGTCGATTTTTTCATTTTTAGACCATACTGAAATTTTCGTGCGATCCCCGGCTTCGCGTGAAACCGACATGATCTCAACCATCCCGTCGGAAACCTCGGGCACCTCCAGATGGAACAAACATTTCACAAATCCCGGATGGCACCTCGATAAAATAATTTGCGGCCCTTTGGCCGTTTTGGTTACTTCCAGAATATAGGCCCGTATGGTATCGCCCTGATGATAACTGTCGCGCGGCGACATTTCACGTTTGGGCAGAACGCCTTCGGTCTTGCCGAGATCCACCAGCAAGGCGCCTTTCTCAAAACGATAAACGGTCCCTGTGGTAATAGACTCTGCTTTTTGGTTAAATTCGTTAAATATCACGTCACGCTCGGCTTCACGAATTTTCTGAAAAATGACTTGCTTCGCGGTCTGAGCGGCAATCCGGCCAAATTCGCTGGAAACGATTTCTTTGCCTTCCGAAAGGATTTTGATTTTACCGGTCTCAAGGTCAATCTTAACGTCAACCTCTTTGTCTTTGTCATGAATCACTTTTTTGGCTGCGGAAACCAACGCCGCTTCCACGGACTCGATCAAGACCTGGAGACTAATTCCCTTTTCGCGTTCAATATTTTCCAATACCGTCAACAACTCAGTGCTCATTCCGTTAGATCTCCTTGCGCTGCCACAAAAAATTTAACTCAAACATCTCACTCACATCATCCGGTTGAGGTATCCGCACCAACGCTCTGACGGGACTTACTTTATTTCCCTACGCGTATTTCCCGCGATGCCTTTGTGATCGACTCAAACGGAATAGAAATCTTTTCCGTTCCCTGAACGGGTTGAAGGATCAAGACCCCATTCGCAACTGCCGCCACCGCGCCCGCGCAAACCAAGCCGATCCCTCGTTCGTTTTTAAATGCGACTTTTACCCTTTGACCCAATACTCGCCTAAAATCGCTCTCCGTCTTAAGCGGACGGTCTAGCCCCGGGCTATTGACTTCCAAATAATAAGGCACGCTAAAGAATCCGTCTTCGTCTGACAAGTCATCAAAATACTGACTTAGATGACGATTAATTTGAGCGCAGTCCTCCAACGTAATGCCCTGCGGCTTATCGACTACAACGACAAGGGCGCCCCGCAAGCGGCTAGATCTAAAACTTATCTCTATAAGCTCGGCGCCGCATTTCTCAACTTCGCGCTTTATTTGGTCGCTTCTTTTCTCTATCTCAAAGGGCAAGGTCATTGTCAATTTGAACCACCACAAGCCTACAACAAAAAAAGTGGGTATTCACCCACTTTCTCGGAGGCATTGCAATCCAGTGACAGTAATCTAACAAAATTAGGCTATTTTGTCAAGAACCTTCAGGATTTGGGAGGCAAGGCAGGGGATATCCACAAGGGTCATTTCACCCGTTTTTCTAACTTTTAGTTCGACTTTCCCCAGCTTCAGGTTCTTGGGGCCCAGCACCACTCGTAGGGGAATTCCAATAAGATCGGCATCGTTAAATTTGACGCCCGCGCTTTCCGAACGGTCATCGATGAGGATGTCAACGCCTGAGGCCTTAAGTTCCTCGGAATCCTCAAGTTGGCTCGCAATCTTCATGGCGCCTTCATCCTTAGGGTCTATGACTACAACCAAAACTTGAAACGGACTGATAGACTTCGGCCAGACGATGCCTTTGTTATCGGCGCACTGTTCAATCGCCGCCGCTAAGATACGATTCACGCCAATCCCGTAGCAGCCCATGATCATCGGGTTTTCTTTGCCGTCGCTATCCAAATAATGAGCTTTGAGCGGAGCTGAATAACGCAGATTCAATTTGAAGATATGTCCCAGTTCGATGGCTGTTCTAAACTTTAAAGCCACCGCTTTCCCCTGGCAATCGCCCTGGTCGCCTTCGATCACTTTACGAAAGTCGCCTATCACCCACTCGCGCTCTTTATTCTCCAAATAAATATCGCCCAAGTTGCAATCGACTAAATGGCTGTCCTTCTTATTGGCGCCGACTACAAAATCCTTCATATCCAAAACATCGTCATCCACCAAAAGGGGCGCGTTTTTTAACAGAGGTCCGATCCCCTGACATTGGATCGGGCCGCTGAACCCAAAGGCGGATCCTTGATCGTTGATCACCTTCCACGAGGCCAAATAAGCGCCGGGAAATATTTTTCTGACTTTGTAATCGCTGACTTCGTGATCTCCCCGCACCAGCACCTTGACGAGCCGGCATTGAAAGGGCGCCCGGTCGACTTGATACACCATCGTTTTGAGCAAATCAGACGGTTTCTTTTTTAAATACGCTGAAACGCTTTCCACACTGCTATGACC
>PEWW01000195.1 GCA_002779345.1 Candidatus Omnitrophica bacterium CG07_land_8_20_14_0_80_50_8
TTGCGAGCCTAGCCGCATTTTTCCCAAGCGCTCCCGAACGGTTGTCCACGAGGATAAAGTCGTTGCCGGCGCCGGCCATTTTCGTGAAATCAATAATTTTCATAATGAAAAATAAGGTTACAAAACTTCGGCGACAATTTTTTCGCCGCGGATCAAGTCCATACGCGTCTCTCTTTTTTTTGCCACAAAAAATCGGCCGCCTTTGACCACGATTTCGGGCACTCGGGGCCGTGAATTGTAGTTGCTCGACATCACGAAGCCATAAGCGCCGCAAGACATCACCGCCAACAAATCACCGGTTTCCACGGCGGCCAGCAGTCTGTCTTTGCCCAAAAAATCACTGCTTTCGCAAATCGGACCTACCACGTCCGCCCGAAGGCCGGAACTTTTTTTATTTTTTTTTCGAACGGACAAAATATCATGATACGCGCCGTAAAATGCCGGACGGATTAGATCATTCATACCCGCGTCCACAATCACGAACGATTTTGCGTCCGAATGCTTAACACCCAATACTTTGGTGACCAACATACCGCTGTTGCCTGCTATAAAGCGGCCCGGCTCCAGCACGAGCTTGAGACTTTTCTTTAAGTCGTAGTCCTTAAAAAGGGGTAGAATCTTGTCCGCGAAATCTTTGGCCGTCTGCGGCTTTTCCTTGGAATAAATAATGCCCAACCCGCCTCCGATATTCAGGAACTCTACCGGATTTCCGCCAAAACGGACATTGTCAATAAATGTCAACGCCCGTTTGATCGCCGCTATAAACGGTTTGGCGTTTGTAATCTGCGAACCGATGTGGATGTGCACGCCGGCAAATCTCAAGAAAGGATACCGGTAGGATTCCATGAAAAGCTGGGTGGCTGTCCGAGCGTCGAGGCCGAATTTATTCTGCTTCGCGCCGGTCGTGATATAGTCGTGCGTAGTCGGCGTTACGTCTGGATTTAGGCGGATCGCCACTTTTTGGATAGTTTTGAGCCGGCAAGCCGCCGCGTTAATCGCTTCCAGTTCTGGGATCGATTCCACGTTGAACATCAGAATCCGCGAGCGAATTGCCTCCTCGATTTCGGTTTCTGTTTTTCCTACTGAGGCATAAACTATCTTCTGAGGATCGGCTCCCACCCTTTGCGCCCTAAAAAGCTCTCCCCCGGAAACGATGTCCAGACCCGCGCCCTTCGCGGCCAGCGCCTTTAAAATTGTCAAACTCGAATTCGCCTTCATGGAGAAACAGATCAACGGATTGGCAGGGGCGAAGGCTTTTTTCAGCTTCTCGAAATGATCCAAAAAAGTGCCCATGCTATAAAGATAAAACGGCGTGCCAATTTTATGGGCGATCCGGGAAACCGGCACTTGTTCGCAAAAAAGTTCCCTGCCCTGATATTGAAAACGATGCATCCTGCGCCTTAGGGTCATCGCAACGATAGTTTCCATCTCTTAATTTGTTTCTTCACCTCATCGGGATGCGTGCTTCCTCTGGTCTTTTTCATCCGAACCGAATGGCGCGCGTCAAAAAGCCTATAGACGCCGCCCTCGATGCGCGGCGCAATTTTTTTCAATAAATCCAATCCAATTTTAGAGATGGCTATTCCCGTCGCTTCGGACAAACTTACGATTTGACCCGCCTGATGGTGCGCCGCCTTAAACGAAACCCCCGATCCAACCAGGGTGTCCGCGAGGTCTGTCGCGTAGAGGCTTTCGTCCGCCAGAAGTTCCTTGGCTCTTTTTTCGTTAATCTTCAGAGTTTTGAAAATCCCCGTAAAAATTTGAAGCAAGGTTTCGCAGGTCTCCACCGAATCAAAAATATATTTTTTGTCCCATTGAAGGTCGCGGTTGTATGAGGTCGGCAGCCCTTTCAGAGTCGTCATCATGCCGATCAAATTTCCGGCAAAAACACCCTCTGCCCCGCGCGCCAGCTCCAGGAAATCCGCGTTCTTTTTTTGAGGCATCATGGAACTGCCTGTGCAATACGCTTGATCAAGCTCCACCAGCGAGAAACCTTTAAGCTGGCCGATCATCAGGTCTTCGGCGATCCTTGAAATTTGAGTGCCAAAAAACGCCAGGCAAGACAAAAAATTCAAAAGAAAATCTCTGTCGCCCGATACGTCGTAACTATTGTTCGTTACCCGAGACAAGCCGAGTTCGCGCGCCATCCGCTTTTGATCAAGACCGAAAGTGACGCCGGCCAAAGCGCCGCTGCCTAACACGCACACATCCATAAAAACCTTCGCCGCTTCAAGCGTCGACTTTGACCGTTCGATCATTTCGGCGTACGCCAAAAAAATATGCCCTAAAGACAGCACTTGGGCGTTCTGCAAATGCGTCATTCCGGGGATCAAAACGCCCTGATATGCATCCGCTTTTTGAATGACGGCCTTTTGAAATTGCGCGGCCAAAACTAGGATCTGTTCCGCGTGATCCTTACAGTAAAGCCGGGTGCTTTGGCTGACTAAATCGTTGCGCGAGCGGCCCGTGTGAAGTTTATCGGCAAGCGGCCCGACCCACTGCTCAAGCTTGGTCCAAACGGCCGTATGGACGTCCTCGGAATCCTCTTTTAATCTCAAAGAGCCGTTTTGATAACTTTTACAAAGGGCGGCAATCGCGGACAAAAGTTTTTTTTCTTCAACGGCCGACAACACCTTGCAGCGTCTCAAGGCCCTGACATGAACCGCATCAATCTTGAGGTCGTAAGGCAAAAGTTTTCTGTCCCATCGAAAAGAGGAGCTAAACCGCTCAAAACGGGGATCGCTTCTTTTTTTGAATCTTCCGCCCCAAAGCTTATGAGTCATGGAATCCTCCGCCTTACCGCTTATACGGCAACGCCCAAAGGTCTATAAAACCTTTGGCCAAGCGCTGATCAAATTTATCCTTGACGGTGTAAGTCGCAAGGCTCTCGTTGTACCGTGAGTAAGGAGAGGTGCGCCCCACCACGTACGCGGAATATTTTCTTAGCTTCATCCGCGTCGTCCCCGTCACTTTTTCCTGGGTCGTTCGGACAAACGCGTCCAAGGCGGATCGCAGCGGCGTAAACCAAAGGCCGTAGTAAACCAATTCGGCATATTTTTGCGCGACCCCTTCCTTATAATGCAATAGTTCCCGGTCCAACACGAGCGCCTCGAGATCCTTATGCGCCTGGATTAAAATCGTGGCCGCGGGGGCTTCATAGGTTTCCCGTGATTTAATGCCCACCAGCCGGTTTTCTATCATGTCCATCCGGCCGATGCCATACCGGGAGCCCAGCTCATTGAGCGCGGTGATAAGTTTTATCGCTTCCATTTTTTTTCCGTTCAATCCGACCGGGACGCCTTTAAAAAACTCAATCTCGATGACCGCCTCTTTCAGATTTCTTGTCTGGGCGCCGCGCGTCCATTGAAACGCATCCGCCGGAGGTTCCGTGTTCGGATCCTCCAAAACGCCCGCCTCGATGCTGACGCCCCAAATGTTTTTGTCGATAGAAAACGGGCTCTTTTTTGATACCTCAATCGGAATCCCGTGACGTTGGGCGTAACGGATCTCGTCCTGTCTGGATTTAAATTCCCATTCTCTTACGGGCGCTAAAATTTCCAGAGCGCTGTCGAGAATTTGAACGGTGACCTCAAATCTCACTTGATCATTGCCTTTGCCGGTGCATCCATGCGCCACCGCGGTCGCGTTCTGCGCGTGAGCGACCGCCACCTGCTCGGCGGCGATGAGCGGTCTGGAGAGCGCCGTGGCAAGCGTGTAACGGCCTTCATAGACCGCTCCCGCTTTGAGCGCGGGCCAGATATAATCCGTTACAAATTTTTTCTTAAGATCCCTAACCACCACTTTCGCCGCGCCGGCTTTTTTTGCGCGCGCAATCGCGGCCGTCGTTGTTTTTTCCTGGCCGACATCCGCCATGTAAGCGATGACCTCGTACCCTCTATCCTTCAACCATTTAATGGCAACGGATGTGTCCAGGCCTCCCGAATACGCCAGTACGACTTTTTTCATTGAATCTCCTCTAAAATATGGTCTTGGGTCGTTCCTTCAAGACTCACGGCCGACGCGATCTTATTTTTTCTTTTTCCTAGTCAGCAGAATGACCAACAGCGCCTTCTGCGTGTGAAGCCGGTTCTCCACCTGATCAAAAATCACGGAGCGCGGATGCTCGATCACCTCATCGGTCACTTCCTCGCCGCGATGGGCGGGCAGACAATGCATAATGACCGAGTCCTTCGGCGCCTTTCCGATGATCGCGCCATTGACTTGAAAAGGCTGAAAATCACGGACGCGTTGTTCACGCTGCTTTTCCTGACCCATGCTGACCCAAACGTCGGTATAAATCGCGTGGGCGTTTTTGATGGCCGTGAACGGGTTGTTGGACAACGTGATCTTTGAGCCGCTTTCTTTAGCGATCAGTTTAATATCCCGCATGATCTCTTCGCTGGGTTCGTATCCGCGCGGGGTCGCGATGGCGAGATTCGCGCCGACTTTACTGGCGCCAAAAAGCAGGGAATTTAATACGTTATTACCGTCGCCGATATAAGCGATATTCATCTTCTCGAGTCCGCCAAATCTCTCACGGATGGTAAATAAATCCGCCAACGTCTGGCAGGGGTGGTACAGATCGCTCAAACCGTTGATCACCGGTATGGTGGCATACCCGGCAAGCTCTGTCGTATCGGAGTGATGATAGGTTCTCGTGACGACCGCGTCGCAATAACGGGATAATACCCTGGCCACGTCCTTGATTGATTCGCGCTCTCCC
Source organism: Candidatus Omnitrophica bacterium CG07_land_8_20_14_0_80_50_8 (assembly GCA_002779345.1). Taxonomy (GTDB): domain Bacteria; phylum Omnitrophota; class Gorgyraeia; order 2-02-FULL-51-18; family 2-02-FULL-51-18; genus 20-14-0-80-50-8. The sequence goes on from PEWW01000195.1 coordinate 4,724, forward strand.
AGCGGCTCTTCTTGAGGATCCATGTAGACCGAATGCCCTCCCAGCTGAGCCATGCCCACCTGGAAAGACACACGGGTACGAATCGAGGGTTTCTGAAACAATAGCGCCAGCGATCTTCCCTTGAGCTTGCCGTAAAAACTCTGCGGATTTTTCTTTATTTTTTCGGCCAATTTAAAAACCATTGATAGGTCCTGGGCGTAGACCTCCTTCAGACTTAACAAATCCTTCGCCTCAAAAGGCCGCCACGGCACTTTCACGCTTTTAACGGCCGTAAAATGCTTAACCCGCTTTGTTTGTTTTTTGTGTTTCTTGGGTCCGTGATGTTTCTTGATCGTTCTCCGCCTTGATTTTTTCATAAAACCGTGCTCCCTTCTTTAGCTAAACAGACTTCCTCCTCCGCAACGATCGCTTCTTCCAAAATCTCAATCGCGCGGTCAATCTCCTTTTCCTTTACCACCAGCGGCGGCATCAGCCTGAGTACGTTTCCCTGCGTGCAATTGATAAGCAGTTTCCTTTTAAGGCAACCCTCATAAATGTTCTTCCCTTCCACCCCAAGCTCCAGTCCGGCCATGAGCGCCATCCCGCGCACTTCGCGTATCATAGCGTGGCGCCGTTTCAGCTCACGGAGCCTTTTGAATAAATGGGAACCTACGATGACCACGTTGGCAATCAATTTCTCTTTGTCGATGGCCTCAAAAACCGCCAAGGCGGCCGCGCACGCCAGAGGACTGCCGCCAAAAGTCGTTGCGTGCGTCCCCGGCTGTAAAATGTCAGCGATCTCTTTTTTGGCAACCATGGCACCGATCGGAAAACCTCCGCCCAACGACTTCGCCAAAGTCATGATATCGGGCTCAATGCCAAAATTTTTGTAACAAAACATCCGGCCCGTGCGGCCCATCCCTGTCTGCACCTCATCCAGAATAAGAAGAATTTTTTTGTCATTGCAGATCCTTCTTAACTGGGACAGGTAGGTCTGATCCGCCACGCGTATGCCGCCCTCGCCCTGGATGGGCTCCAGAAACACCCCGACTGTTTTTGGGCTGATCGCGCGCTCCACTGCCTCTAAGCTGTTGAATGGAACCGTCAGGAAACCGGGAGTGAGCGGCTCGAATCCTTCCTGATATTTTTTTTGACCGGTGGCGGCAATGCCCGCCAAGGTTCTTCCGTGAAACGCTCTTTCCATTGTAATAATTTCATGCCGCGAAGGATTCCCGAATTTTCTGGCAAGCTTGAACGCCGCCTCGTTGGCTTCTGCGCCTGAATTGCAAAAAAATACCTTTCCGGGAAACGCGTGGCGGATAATTTCTTCGGCGAGCCGTCCTTG
>PEWW01000041.1:0-1099 GCA_002779345.1 Candidatus Omnitrophica bacterium CG07_land_8_20_14_0_80_50_8
CGAAATCAAACAACATCAATTTTCCGCTTATTCCGGTGAGTCTGATAGACAAAATCGAAGTCAGCCGAGGTGGCGCGTCGTTTCTCTATGGCGAGGGTGCGATGGGAGGCGTTGTCAATATAGTAGGCCTGTTTCCGAAAGAAGACGGGATTCACGCCGGAGTCAAATCACTTGCAGGGAGTTTTGGCCAGTGGGGCGAGAATTTTGAAACCAGCGTCAAAGAACACGGTGCCGGCGTTTATGTGACCGGCGACATCTACCACACCAGGGGCTTTCGGCAAAACACATCCGTGGAAAAACAGGACCTATATGCCAAGTACGTGTGGGATGTTTCGGACAAGGTTCAATTGGGATTAACCGCTCTCTACGCGAACGCGAATCTTGGCCGTTCGGGAAGTATCCGCGAAACCTATTTAAGGACTTTTGGCCGCGAGGCAACGGAACGCCCTAGAAATTTCGCGGATCTCGAATCCGCTCTCGGCATCGTAGATCTTAATTTTCAGCCTATTGAGAGCGTTGTGATCGCCGGCAACTTTTTTTTGCGTAGAAGCACTGAACTGTCAGTGGTAAATTTCGCGACGTTCGACGCGAACGACAACGAACTTGATTTGGGCGTTAATAGCTGGGGTTTTGCGGCGCAGGCGGACCATTCAAAGGCGCTGTTCTGGGGGATCACCGAAAGTATTTTGGCAGGCATCGATTATGCAAAAAATGATATCCATGAAGAAGACTATAAGCGTTCCAAGGCAAGCTTAGAACGTCTGGATCCAACCGTCGATTCTGATTCACAAAAAATCGCCTCGGGAATTTTTTCAAAAGTCTCATTGTCATGGAACGATCGCGTGGGTGCTTATTATGGCATTCGCTACGATGACATTCGTTTTCACAATGACGATCTGATCAATTTGGATAATAATGTGCCAAGCGAAGTTTCGAAGCTCAGTCAATCCGTTGGCGTCTCTTATCAGGTGACCCGTCCTCTGGCGATTAGCGCGACCTACAGCCATTCTTTTCGCTCGCCGACTTTGGCGGATCTATATGCGAACCCATTATTCGGCGGGAATCCGTCTCTTAAGCCCGAAGAATCTTCCGACGCCGA
>PEWW01000041.1:1106-1248 GCA_002779345.1 Candidatus Omnitrophica bacterium CG07_land_8_20_14_0_80_50_8
GCCAAATGGAATCAGAATCGTTTTCTCGCGGAAACCGCGTTATTTCTAAACCATCGTGTGAACGAGATCGGTTTTGATCCGAATCTGGTCGATGCGACGCATCTGTCTGGCCGCAACAATAATTTCGGAAAAACGGAACGCA
>PEWW01000041.1:1282-7218 GCA_002779345.1 Candidatus Omnitrophica bacterium CG07_land_8_20_14_0_80_50_8
ACGGCCGAGATCGGCGGCGACCATATTCCGATGGTTCCGAGAAACCGTTTTACTTCCAGCGTATTGATCCAGCCGGCCAAAGAAATAGATATAGACCTCAGCATGGTTTCGGTCTCAAAGCAGGTGTTGACCAACGACCTTACCAACGACCGAAACGGCAGAAGGCTTCCCAGTTACACTGCTTTTAATATAAAGACGGTTTACAGGGTCTGCGGGTGGGAGGTCTCGTTTGAAGTGATGAACCTGTTCGATGAGCAGTACGAGACCGGCGGGAGTCTAGGCGCGGCTCCGTCACCGTTTAACACGGACCATACCGTCGAGGATAATTTCTTCGTGCCCGCGCCTGGCCGCGGGTTTCTCGGGGTGGTAAGCTATTCCTGGTAAAGCAAATTGTTTGCAGTCCCGTGGGCCCTTGTTTATAATACTCATTGGATATGCCATTTAAAACTACCGCATTCGCTTTTATGGCCTCGTTGGCCGCGCATACAGTGCTGATAGCGTCCTTTGGTTTACCGGTTTGGGAAAATCAGGGAGCTGAGAGCCGGTTCGTAGATCTGTCTTACGTGCGCTATACACCGGAACCGGCTCCGCCGAAACCTCTGCAGATTAAATATCCGCCCATGATTAAGCCTGCGAATAAATCCAAAGAGATAAGCGCTCAGGTTTCAGACACGGCGGTGCCGGTAAGCGCCTCTATTGCCAAAGTCGGCGCTTTTACCGTCCAAAGCAGTGAAGTGTTTTTGACGGATCCTCAGAAAGGGAAAATATTCCTGGATTATTTCGGCCTGGTCAAACAAAGGATACGCCGTGCCGTCGAGAAGAAAAGCTTGGCCGAACGCCCGGGTCACGGTGATGTTTCGCTTGTATTCGTATTGAAAGCCGACGGCACCGCGGTCAAGGTTATCGCGGTTGATAAAGATTCCAGCGCGGACGAGCTAATGGAAAACTTTGCCGTTCATTGCGTTAAGGATTGTTCGCCGTTTCCCCGTTTTCCAAAGGAGCTCGGGATGGACAGGATCTCGTTCAATCTTTCGATTTTGTTCAATGAATCCTAAAAAAAATATTCCTTTGGCTGTGTGGGCCGTGCTTGGGTTGGGATTTACGAACCGTTGCTTCTAGACCCTGGGTATTGCCATCCATGGGTCCAAAGAATTCTTGCGGGTGATTGGGTGAGAGACCCGTTATGCCGCCATTTCTTTTGACAGGTCCTTACGAAAAAGTTATAATAAAAAAATTCGATTTTTTAAGTGTAAACCATATCATCTTTATTGGAGGTTTTAAAAATGGCAATCAAAGTAGGTATCAACGGATTCGGTCGGATCGGCCGGCTGGTGTTTAAGGCGATTTGTGATAAGGGCCTGCTTGGCAAATCGATCGATGTAAAGGCCGTGGTGGATATTTCCACGGATGCCAACTATTTTGCTTACCAGCTCAAGTACGACTCGATACACGGTCGGTTCAAACATGACGTGAAAACCGAAAAAAGCAATCTCTCGAAGGAAGAAGCCGACATACTGATCGTGGATGGGCAAAAAATCCAATGTGTCATGGCAACCAAAACTCCGGCCGAACTGCCTTGGCGGACACTTGGCGTAGACCTGGTGATCGAATCCACAGGTCTTTTTACGGACTCTGAAAAGGCGAAAGGGCATTTGGCCGCCGGCGCGAAAAAAGTGATTATTTCCGCTCCGGGTAAGGGCACCGTCAAGACGCTGGTCATCGGCGTCAATGAGAACGAGTACGACCCGGCTAAACACTCCATCGTTTCAAACGCTTCTTGCACAACCAACTGTCTGGCGCCTCTGGTGTATGTCATCCTAAAAGAGGGGATTGGCATTGAGACCGGCCTTATGACCACGATCCATTCTTTCACGGCGACTCAGAAAACAGTAGATGGTCCGTCAAAAAAAGATTGGCGGGGCGGCCGCGCGGCGTCTATCAATATCATTCCTTCAACTACCGGCGCCGCGAAAGCGGTGGGAGAAGTGCTGCCGGCGGTGAAGGGTAAGCTCACCGGCATGGCGTTGCGTGTGCCTACGCCGGACGTTTCTGTGGTCGACCTGACCTTTCGCGCCGCGAAGGACACCTCGATCGAAGAGATCGATAGGCTCCTGAAAAAGGCCTCCCAGTCGTACCTTAAGGGAATTTTGGGCATCTCGACGGAGGAAGTCGTCTCGACCGATTTTATTCATGACGATCGTTCATCTATTTATGATTCTCTGGCTACCCTGCAAAACAATCTAAAAGGTGAAAAACGTTTTTTCAAGATTGTTTCATGGTACGACAATGAGTGGGGCTATTCATGCCGCGTGGTCGATCTGGCCTCTCATATAGGCAAGACCCTTTAATGCTTAAAGAAGCCGTCCGGGGGGTAAAAAAAACTATCCGTGATTTTGATCTCAAGGGGAAGCGTGTTCTGATCCGCGTTGATTTTAACGTCCCGTTGGATAAAAATTTTAACGTCACCGACGACAATCGTATCCGCGCGTCGCTGCCGACGATCGAATACGCGTTGAAACATGGCGCCAAAATAATTTTAATGAGCCACTTGGGCCGCCCCGACGGAAAACCGGTTTCATCGATGAGTTTGGGCCCGGCAGGAAAGCGACTTTCGGAGTTGTTGCACAGGGAAGTCATGCAGTGTTCTGACTGCGTGGGGCCCGGGGTCAAAGAGGAGTTGTCGGCGTTGAACGGCAAAACAGACGTCGCGTTGTTGGAAAATTTGAGATTCAATCCAGGCGAGGAAAAAAATGACGCCGGATTCGCGAAGGCGCTGTCTTGCAACGGCGATCTTTATATCAATGACGCCTTCGGATCCAGCCATCGCGCCCATGCGTCCATTGAGGGGATCACCAAGTACCTGCCTTCAGGAGCCGGATTTTTGCTCGAAAAAGAAATCAAGTATTTAGGCCGGGCGCTGCAAAACCCCAAAAAGCCGTTCGTTGCTATTCTCGGCGGCGCCAAGGTGTCCGATAAGCTGGGTGTCGTCGAAAATCTCATTTCAAAGGTTGATAAAATTTTGATCGGCGGCGCCATGGCCTACACTTTTCTTAAAGTGCAAGGCGTCGAAATAGGCGGTTCCAAGTTCGAGAAGGACAAAACGGATCTGGCAAAGACGATTCTCGAAAAGGCCGGGCGGAACAAAGTAGAGATACTCTTACCGATCGACCACGTGGTTGTCCAAAAAGTCGATGAAAATGCGCCTAGCAAAATTGAAGGTCCCTCTATTTCCACCGGCTGGTTTGGAGTGGACATTGGGCCAAAAACGATTGAATTATTCTGCAAGACGATTTCCACCACAAAAACGGTGGTTTGGAACGGACCGATGGGGATTTTCGAGATGAAGCCTTTTGCCAAAGGTTCTTACGAGGTTGCGCTCGGACTCTCCAAACTCAAGGGCTGTACGACGGTTATTGGCGGCGGCGACACGGCCTCGTGCGTGATTGGCTTTGGTTTGGCCGATAAGATGTCTCATATTTCGACCGGCGGCGGCGCGTCGCTGGAGTATTTAGAAGGAAAGATTTTGCCTGGCGTTGAAGCTTTGGAGGATAAATGACCCTGCCGCCTCTTTTGCGCCAATTGGCGCGGATTTGCTATATTAAAATTAATCGCACAAATCGAGACGGCGTAAAGCCGTCTCAAAAAGAGGTGGTGGAGTGAACGCGCCGGCCCGAAAAACAATGATCGCGGGGAATTGGAAACTCAACAAGACCATTCGTGAAGCCATTGAGCTGGTGACATTGCTAAAACGCCGGCTGTGCGACGTCGAAAATACGGACGTGGTGGTTTGTCCGCCTTATACGGCGATTAGCGACGTCGGTGAGATTTTGGCTGAATCTGAAATCAAGTTAGGCGGCCAGGATTTGTATTGGGAAGATAAAGGCGCTTTCACGGGAGAAATTTCAGGGGCCATGCTTAAGGAAGCCGGCGCGAATTTTGTGATCGTCGGTCATTCGGAGCGCCGTCAATTTTTTAACGAGACGAACGAGACGGTGAATAAAAAAATCAAAGCCGCGCTAAAAAATAGTTTGACTCCGATCGTCTGTATCGGCGAGACACTGGAGGAACGAGAGGGCGGGCGGACATTCCAGGTGATCGGGGCACAGTTTAAAGGCGCCTTTGGCAATTTTAGCCGCGAAGAAATGAAAAAGGTCATTCTTGCTTACGAACCGGTTTGGGCGATAGGTACCGGCAAGGTGGCGACGCCTCAACAGGCCCAAGAGGTACACGCGTTTATCCGCAAGGAACTGTGGAATGCTTTTGGCGAGGCGGTTGCCTCAGGGCTCCGTATTCTCTATGGCGGCAGTGTGAAGCCGGGGAATATTTCAGATTTAATAAAAGAGGTCGATATCGACGGCGCGCTTGTGGGCGGCGCTAGTCTTGAAGCGGATCAATTTTCGGAACTCGTCAAACAGGCTATGGTGATAGCGCCCCTCCGGGGTTTGGAATGACGGATTTGGAGGATTAAAATGCAAATTTTTCTTATTATTGTTCACGTAATCGCATGCTTGTTTTTAATCGCGTTTATTCTTTTGCAGGCCGGCCGGGGCGGCGGACTTTCAGACATAGCCGGCGGTTCCCAAGCCCAGAGCATTCTCGGCACCGAGACCAACACTTTTATGAAGCGGCTCACAGAAATTTTTGCGGTTGTTTTTATTCTCACGTCGCTCACTTTGGGAATCATATCGACGCACCGCGGCAAATCGCTTGTTGAACAAAGAAGGATACCGCGCAAAACAGGAGCGGTGGCGCCAAATCCCGCCGCGCCCATCAAGGCGGATACGGCCACAGCCGTTTCTCAAGTAATTCCCGTGGCCGCGTCACCGGTTGCTTCGGCAGTCACGGCGCCCGGTGTCGCGCCTGAGCCCAAACCCTCTTCGAAGGGTAATGCGAAATAAGAATCTCCGCCTTTACTTTTGTCCCGCCTCCACAAAGGTTCCGCGCGTCGTTTTTTGGTTACGTATTTACTTTCTATACTCTGAAACTGACCATTAATTAAATATGAGACCGGATAAGACGAAGGCGTTGGTCGCGACCGTTTATTTCTTGCAGGGCTTCGCTCTTTCCGGTTTGGTGTTTTCGCTTTTTTTAAAAGAAACGCTGCATTGGAGCATCCTTCGGATGTCGCTTTTGGCGACGATAAGCGCGATCCCGTGGTTCTTCAAGATTTTATATGGGGTCGCCAGCGACAACTTTCCGTTATTCGGTTATAAACGTAAGTCGTACTTAGCCGTATGCTCGATCCTGTCTATTTTTTGCTCGGTAGCGCTTGCCGCCTTGCGCTATACCAATTTTTGGTATTACACCGGTCTTTTTTTTATGTCGAGCGTTGCCGCGTGCATGATTGACGTCATTATCGACGGCTACGTGGTTGAGCAAAGCAAGGATTTTAAGACCACCAACGGTTATCAGAATTTGAGCTGGGGGAGCAGGGCGGTGGGCGGTGCGTCCTCTTCGTTGCTTGGGGGTTGGCTGGCGGCTCACTTGGGAGTGTATCAAATATTCTAGATTCAGGTCCCCATCATTGCGATGCAGTTGCCGTTCGCCTTGTTGCTCAGCGAAAATAAGGCAGTAAGGATCCTGAGATCCGGAAGCGTTTGGCAGCTATTTAAAGACGGTTTGACAACACCCGTTCGCGAATTTGCAGGCAACCGTCAGCTTTTATGGGTGACGTTGTTTATGGTGCTGGGTTTATTTAGCCCCAGTTATGGCACCGCGTTCTTTTTTCGTATGCGCGATGTGCTTCACTTTGATCCGCAATTCCTGGGCTTGCTCGGGAGTGTCGGCAGTGCGGGCGAGGTCATCGGCTGTCTGATCTTTGCCAAATTTCTAAGCCAAGTGCCGATAAAGAGGCTACTTTATATTTCTGTGTTTATGTGGGCGGTGAATACTGCCGCGGTTCTGGCGATCGTCAACGGAGTCACCGCGCTGGCGGT
>PEWW01000076.1 GCA_002779345.1 Candidatus Omnitrophica bacterium CG07_land_8_20_14_0_80_50_8
TCTGCTGTGCAAAAACGAAACCGGTTATCGCAACCTGATAAATCTAGTCACGATCGGTTATCTCGAAGGTTTTTATTATCGTCCCCGCATCGATAAGGAGATGTTAAGAAAATTCTCGAAAGGTTTGATTGGACTCTCGGGGGGTTTGCGCGCGGAAATTCCGCACTTTTTGAATATTGGCCAGGTCGAAAAAGCCCGTCAGGCGGCGCTTCAATATTTGGAACTCTTTGGGAAGGACGATTTCTATCTGGAGATCATTCATAGCGGCATCAAAGAGCAGGAGCGTGTCAACACGGTCCTAATCGATCTTGGCAAGCGGCTGGCCTTGAACCTCGTGGCCACCAACGACGTGAGATATTTGAAGCGCGAGTTTCAAAAAGCCCATGAAGTCCTGACTTGTATTCAAACCCAAACAACGCTGGACGATCCGAACCGTGTGCGGTTTCAGACGGACGAATTTTATTTTAAATCCGCCCAAGAGATGAAGGAGAAATTCAAGGACACGCCTGACGCGATCGAAAACACGGTCCGGATCGCCGAGCGCTGCAACTTGGCGCTTGATTTTACAAAGACACACGTTCCTGAATTTATCCCGCCGGTGGGCAAAACGCTCGAAGCGCATCTGCGCGAGCTGACGGTCGAGGGCTTAAAAGAGCGCTATCAGCCTCTCACCGAGACGATCCAAAAACGCGTGGAGCATGAGCTTGACGTCATTCAAAAAAGCGGTTATGTGAGTTATTTTCTCATCGTTTGGGATTTCGTGCGTTTCGCCAAACAGAAAGGTATCCCGGTGGGGCCGGGCCGCGGTTCGGCCGCGGGAAGCGTGGTGAGCTACGCGTTGGGGATCACCGATATTGATCCGTTGAAATATGATCTTCTCTTTGAAAGATTTCTAAATCCGGAGCGCGTGAGTATGCCTGATATCGATATCGATTTCTGCTACGAAAAACGCGACGAAGTGATCCAATACGTCACGGAGAAATATTCCAAAGAAAATGTCGCGCAGATCATTACGTTTGGGACGATGATGGCAAAGGCCGTGATCCGGGACGTCGGGCGGGTGATGGCGATACCGTACGCGGAGGTCGACAAGATCGCAAAGCTCATTCCCGCGGAATTGGACATCACGATTGAAACCGCGCTTGAAAGGGAGCCGGCGCTTAAGTCGTTGTATAAAACCAACGCGCAGATCACTCAACTCATTGACACCTCAAAAATCCTTGAGGGGATGACGCGGCACGCCTCCACGCATGCCGCAGGCGTCGTGATCAGCAAGCGCCCTTTGAGGGAACACGTGCCGCTTTTCAAAACCGGAGACGGACAGATTTCCACCATGTATTCGATGGAGTCGCTTGAAAAGATAGGGCTTCTCAAAATGGATTTTCTGGGCCTAAGGACTCTGACGGTGATCGACGACGCGCTGAAAATTATTAAGCGCATCCAAAAAAAAGACGTGACTTGGCCGTCGACCCCGTTGGATGATTCACGAACGTTCGAAATGCTGTGTAAGGCGCAATCGATCGGAGTCTTTCAACTTGAAAGTTCTGGGATGCGCGATATTTTAAAAAAGCTCAAGCCTGATAAATTTGAGGACCTGATCGCCATTCTCGCATTGTATCGGCCCGGTCCCATCGGTTCCGGCATGGTGGACGAGTTTATCAAGAGAAAGCATGGCCAGATCCCGATCGTTTATGATCATGCGCTCTTAGAGACGATTCTGAAAGACACCTACGGGATCATTGTTTTCCAGGAACAAATCATGAAGATCGCCAACGTGCTGGCCGGTTTCTCGCTGGGCAAATCAGACATGCTTCGCCGCGCTATCTCAAAGAAGAAAGAAGAGGTCATGCGTGAAAACCGGGAAGATTTTGTAAAAGGGTGCGCGCAAAACAAAATAGACAAAAGCATCGCAGACAAGATTTTTAATTTTATCGTTCACTTCGCGGGGTACGGTTTCAACAAAAGCCACTCGGCGGCCTACGCGATGATTTCTTATCGCACGGCTTATTTGAAAGCCAACTACCCGGTAGAATTCATGACGGCGCTGCTTTCCTCTGAAAAGGATCACACGGATAAGGTGGTGCTCTACATCGATGAGGCCAAGCGCATGAATCTAAAAGTGCTTCCGCCGGACGTGAACGAAAGCTTTCCTCAGTTTACGGTGGTCGGGGCTGACACGATCCGGTTCGGGTTAGCGGCCGTCAAGAACGTGGGCCAAACCGCGATCGACTCGATTATTCAGGGACGTATCCGCCAAGACCGGTTTAAGTCGTTCTATGATTTTACGGAGAACGTGGATCTGAGGGTCGTCAACCGGAAAGTTCTTGAAAGTCTCATCAAATGCGGCGCGTTTGATTCCATGGGTCTGTTTCGTTCTCAGCTTTTTGCGATCTTGGACGGCGCGCTTTCGATGGCGGGTGAAGTCCAAAAAGACCGGGAAAGCGGACAGAAATCTTTTTTTGACTCGTTTGAAAAAGAGAACCGCTTCAAAGAAAAATTTCACAGTATCCCGACGATCCCCGAGTGGACCGACAATGAAAAATTGTTGAATGAGAAGGAGATGCTCGGGTTTTATGTGACAGGCCACCCCTTGATGCGTTACCAAAAAGAGCTTACAGACTATTCCACGGCGTCGAGCGCCACGGTTATCCAACGGCGCGACGGTGAAGAAATAGTGATTGGCGGCATTGTGAGCAAGCTCAAGTTCACGCAAACAAAAAAGAAAAAGGAGCGGATGGCGATCGTGGGGCTTGAAGACCTTGAGGGCACGCTGGATCTCTTGGTATTTCCGAAGACGTTCAACGAATACGGCCGCCATTTAGCGAAGGACGTGATACTATTTTTCAAGGGGAATGTGGATAAGAAAGAACAGGACCCTAAACTTTTGGTGAGTGAAATAGTGCCCCTGGCTGACATCCATAAAAAATTTGCCCGCGCCCTCCGGGTTAAGATCCCATCCGCTAATCTTGCGGAGAATCTTTTAAAACATCTCCAGGAGGCGCTGTCTCAGCACCCCGGAAGTATCCCGGTTTATTTTGAATTTGTGGATCAAAACAACGTCTCCTCGGAATTGCTCGTAGATCGAACACTTTTTGTACAGCCCGACGAAGCGCTCATCGCCTCCCTCAAGAAACTGGCGGGGGAGGAGGCAGTGAGCTTAAAGGGTTAATACGGGCGTTTTTTTGCGTTTTATTGACACTGTAAATTATTATATGATAATATCATACGCAAATTGTAGCACGTGGATATAGTCAAGGAGGGGTGAGTCGTGGCCATTACGAAAAAAGATATCGTCCTTAAGATTTCAAGCGAAACGGGCATTCAAGAGGCAGGCATTAAACAGATCGATGTAAAGCTCGTGGTGCAATGCGCACTTGATAAAATCACAGAATATCTGGCCACCGGTCAGACGGTGGAGTTGAGGAACTTCGGCATTTTTAAGATTAAATCCAGGCGCGGACGTTTGGGCCGCAACCCGCGCACCGGACAAGAAGTGCCGGTGCCGCCAAAAAAGGTCGTGGTATTTAAGCCCGGCCTTATCATGAAGCAGAGCGTGAAGTAGCCGCCCAAAGATTTATTGTTCAATGAAATTTCAACGCCTCCGCGGCACTCACGACATCTATGGAAAAAACGCGCTTCTTTTTGAGCGCGTTGAATCCGGCGCCCGCCAAATCTTCCGCCGTTTCGGATTTGCGGAACTTCGAACACCCATTCTGGAAGCAAGAGAGCTTTTTAGCCGGGCGCTCGGCACTGAGACGGACGTGGTTCAGAAGGAAATGTACGAATTCGAGGATCGCTCAAAGCTTGCTGTGGCGATGAGGCCGGAAGGCACCGCCGGGATTGTACGAGCCTACCTAGAAAATGATCTGGATAAAACTCAAGGCCTCTCCAAATTTTTTTATCTGGGGCCCATGTTTCGAAGCGAACGACCCCAGGCCGGGCGGCTAAGACAGTTTCACCAGATCGGGGTAGAGGAGTTGGGGACAGACAGCCCTTATGCGGATGCTGAAGTGCTTCATGCCTTGCTTTTGTTTCTGGATGCATTAGGAGTTAAGGGATGTACCCTAAAAATCAATAACTTGGGCACTTTCGAAGAAAGAAAAACATGGTATAGCGGCGGTTTAACCCTTTATTTCAAAAATCATTATGAAAGGTTATGCCCCGATTGTCAAAGCCGATTAACAAAAAATATCCTGAGAATTTTAGACTGCAAAGTGAGCTCTTGTCGAGAGATTGTGTTAAAGAGCCCGTCGATTCTTGCGTTTTTAGGAGATGAAAGCAAAAATCATTTCTCAAAATTTAAAGACGCTCTGAATGCATTGGATGTATCGTGTCTCGCCGATGCGCAGGCTATGGTTGACCCCTATCTAGTTCGAGGCCTGGACTATTACACAAGAACGGTTTTTGAGATCTCTCATCCCAAATTGGGCGCCCAGGACGCGTTGGCGGCCGGCGGGCGTTACGACCACCTGATCGAATCGTTCGGAGGCTGCCCGGCAGGCGCGGTCGGTTTCGCGATCGGCGTCGAACGGCTCTTGATGTGCCTTTCCGATCAGGCGGAAAAAGACGAGGCGCATAAATTATTTTTTATAGTGACGCTGGGTGAACAAGCCCTGACGGAGGGGTTCAAGATGCTGTGCGGCCTGCGAAACTTGGGTCTTCAGGTATTCATGGATTTTGCGGCCAAGTCGCTGAAGTCACAGATGCGCGCGGCCGATAAGGTCAAAGCGGATTTTGTGCTGATTTTGGGCGATGATGAGTTAAAGAAAAATATTTGCACGTTGAAGGACATGAAGACCGGAGAGCAAAAAGAAATAGCTCTTGAGGATGCAGTCGTGTCATTGGCAACGGAGAAATAATGCTGCGTACGCATACTTGCGGTGAACTGACGGAAAAAAATGCGGGCGAAAAAGTCACCTTGTGCGGATGGATAGATACTCTCCGCGATCACGGCGGGTTGTTGTTCATAGACTTAAGGGACCGTTACGGCAAGACGCAAATAGTGGTTTCCGGAACGCAAGAAGCCGGAAAAGGGCTCCTAGTGAACCCGGGTTTTAAAACTGAAGACTGCGTGTGCATCTCCGGCACGGTGAAGACCAGACCCGAAGGCACGGAAAATACAAAAATTTTCACGGGAAAAATTGAAGTTTTGGGCGAAACGGTCAAAGATCACATAAAATGTGATCCGCTTCCGTTCGAAGTGACTAAAAGCCAAGAGACCAACGAAGAGCTTCGTATGCAGTACCGTTACCTTGACTTGCGCAACCCCGCCGTTCAGAAAAATATTTTTCTGCGCCACAAAATCAATCAAGTAATCCGGAAGGCGCTCGACTATAAGAATTTTATTGAGATTGAAACACCGATCCTCACCAAGTCCACGCCCGAAGGGGCCAGGGATTATTTAGTGCCCAGTCGTGTGAACTCGGGTGAATTCTACGCCCTGCCGCAGTCGCCGCAACTTTTCAAACAGATCCTGATGATATCCGGTTTTGACCGTTATTTTCAGATCGCCAAATGTTTTCGTGACGAGGATCTGCGCGCGGACCGACAGCCTGAGTTCACGCAGTTGGATATAGAAATGTCCTTTTTGGAAGAGAACGATCTTTTTGCCG
>PEWW01000087.1 GCA_002779345.1 Candidatus Omnitrophica bacterium CG07_land_8_20_14_0_80_50_8
GACCTAGAGGATAAAATATGGGTAACAAGGAAATCTTAAGCGAGATCATTGTCCAAGTTTTAGGATTTGGACTGGTTTTTCTGATCCTAAAATATTTTGCGTGGGGGAAACTTTTAGGCGCGATCGAGGCGCGCCGGAAGAAGATCGAGGACGAATTTCTTGCGATCGAACGTCAGAAGGAAAGTCTCGAAGGATTAGAAAAGGACTATCGAAAAAAACTTGAGAATATTGACCGGGAGGCCAGACTTAAGATCCAGGAGGCCTCCAACGCGGGTCTGGCGTTGTCGCGCGATATCCAGGAAAAGGCGAGGCTTGACTCCCAGAAGCTGATCGAACGTGCGCAAGGAGAGATCGAACGAGATCTGGCCCAGGCGCGCCTTAAGTTTCGCGATGAGGTGGTCGAACTTTCGGGTCTGATGACTGAAAAGATCATCCGTCAAAAGCTAAATGAAGCTGAGCATAAAAAATTGGTCGAACAGTTTATTAAGGAAATGGAGAAGGTTTGACCCCAACACCTCTTTTTAAGTCGGGAAGACTTTTAAATCCGCTCTTAGCGGATTCTTCCGCCATGCGGCCCGAGTTCTTAATTAGATTTGGCGGCGGAAGAAAAGAGGTGGTGGGGTGAAAGACCTGCTAGCCGCCGATCGTTACGCGCAGGCCTTGTTTGAGATTGCGCGCCTGACGCACCAGGATGAAGCGTTTGAGGCGGAGCTTGAGTCTTTTTCCGCGGCGCTTGAAGAAACGCCGGCCTTGGAGACGTTTTTTAAAAATCCGCGCCTTAGTCTTGAAGAAAAGAAGAAATATTTAGTGAAGGTCTATCCAAAAAGAAATCATGAGATATTTGAAACGCTCGTAAATTTTTTCATGATTTTGTTCAAGAAAAATCGTTTTTACCTGATTCACGAGATCACCCGACATTTTTGCAGGATCGCCGATGAGGCCAACGGCAGGAGTACTGCCGAGATCCGTACGGCCGTGGCGTTGGATCTGCCATCGGAGGCGGCGATCGTTTCAAGACTTGAGCGGATGGCCGGCACCAAGATCACGGTAAAAAAAGAGATTGACTCTACGTTGATCGGCGGAGTGGTCATTAAATTAAAAAATAAGATTTTGGACGGTTCGGTGAGGAACCGGCTGCATCTTTTGACGCAGGCTTTGACGCAAATCAGATCGATTTAATGAAAACTGTCACCCCCGAATATTTTGATCGGGAATCAACCGGTCGATTCTCGATAAGAGATCGCGGGAATGACACTTTTGAGAGGGTATGATGGCACTGAGACCTGAAGAAATTACAAGCATTTTAAAACGCGAGATCAAGGATTACGAAGACACCGTACGGATGGAATCGACGGGCATTATTTTATCACTGGGCGACGGCATCGCGCGCGTTTATGGGCTCGACGACTGCATGGCCGGTGAGCTTCTGGAATTTCCCGGCGGGGAGCTGGGGATCGCGCTCAACCTTGAGGAATCTAACGTCGGCGTCGTATTGTGCGGCCAAGGGGAGGGGATCAAGGAAGGCGATATGGTCAAACGTACCGGCAAGATCGCCGGCGTCCCCGTCGGCAAAGAGCTTCTGGGACGCGTGGTCGACGCCCTCGGACGACCGCTCGATGACAAGGGCCCCATCGTTTCCAAAGAAACCAGGCCCATTGAATTCAAGGCGCCCGGCGTTTTGGCGCGTCAATCCGTCAAGGAACCGCTTCAGACGGGGCTCAAGGCTATCGACGGCATGATCCCGATCGGCCGCGGACAAAGAGAGCTTATTATCGGCGATCGTCAGACCGGAAAGACCGCGATCGCGATAGATACTATTTTAAATCAAAAAGGAAAAGATGTTTACTGCGTTTATGCCGCGACCGGACAAAAGTCTTCAAGCATTTTATCGGTGGTAAAAATATTGGAAGAGCGCGGCGCCATGGCATACACCACCGTGGTCAGCGCGCCTGCCAATGTAGCGGCAACCCTGCAGTATTTGAGTCCTTATACCGGCGCCTCGATTGGTGAATATTTTCTTTATAACGGTATGCACGCGCTTGTGGTCTATGACGATCTGACAAAGCACGCGGCGGCTTACAGGGAACTCTCGCTTCTTCTGCGCCGTCCGCCGGGACGTGAGGCGTTTCCGGGGGATGTTTTTTATCTTCACTCAAGACTTTTGGAGCGCGCGGCCAAACTTCGCGACGACCTAAAAGGCGGCAGTCTCACGGCGTTGCCGATCATCGAAACGCAGGCGGGCGATGTGTCCGGTTATATTCCGACGAATGTTATTTCTATTACGGACGGACAGATCTACCTTGAATCGGATCTTTTTTATCAGGGCGTGCGGCCCGCGATCAACGTCGGTCTTTCAGTGTCGCGCGTCGGCGGCAACGCGCAGACCAAGGCCATGAAAAAAGTGGCCGGCAAACTTCGCTTGGATCTGGCACAATACAGGGAGTTGGCGGCGTTCATGCAGTTTGGTTCGGACATGGATAAATCGACCCGCGACCAGTTAAACCGCGGTTCGCGCCTGGTTGAGATCTTAAAACAAGGTCAATACGTGCCGATGCCTCTTTGGCAGGAAGTGAGTATTATTTATTTGGGTACTAAAGGGGTATTGGACGATGTGCCGCTTGAGCGAATCGAGGCGTTCGAGAATGGTTTCCACAAGTTTCTTTCGGAGAAATATCCGGATCTGGTCAACGACGTTGAGAAGTTGAAGGAATTGACGGATTCGATCGCTCAGCGACTGGACAAGTCGGGGTCAGAATTTAAAACGGAGTTTTTGAGAAAATAAATAATCGTCATCCTCAAGCGCAGCGAAGGATCTAATCTCGTGATAAGATTCTTCACTCGCTGCGTTCGTTCAGAATGACGGCTGGGATAATATGGCTTCGCTAAGACAAATTCGCAGGCGGATGAAATCGATCGAGAACATCCATGAAATTACCAAGGCCATGGAAATGATCGCCGCTTTTCGTTTCAAAAGGGCCGAAGGCCGGTTCGCGAAATCCAGGATCTATCTCAAGGAGATGGAGACGCTGGTCGCGAATCTTTCGAGCTCGGTAGAAAACATAAAGGATTCGCCGCGAAGCGTGACGAACCTCCGACACAATGCGCCGGCGGATCCGTCGCAAACATCGAGTAGTGGACAGATCCGACACGCTGTTTGGCAGACGCCAGGTTCCGTGGCGGGACCGCTTTTTGAAAAAAGAATCATCCGCAAAAAAACGCTCCTGGCGATCACCGGCGACAAAGGTCTTTGTGGGGCTTATAATACCAATCTTTTGAAAGCGGCCGCATCCTGGGTCAGCGCGAACGCGGATTTTGAGACTGCGATTATTCCGGTAGGGAAAGTGGCGTGTGAATCTTTTAAAAAAAAGCATATTCCGATGCTTTTAAGCTACCCCGAGCGTTCGAAGGTGAACCTTGAGTTCGCAAAGAAAATAACATGGGCGCTTAAAGATCTTTTTTTATCCGCTCAATCGGATTCGATAGAGCTTCTTTACACGACGTATCGCCCGGGCGCAGCGGGAAAGAATATTTTTGTACCTTTTCTCTCGCTGGATTATCTTATGGTAAGAAACAAAAAAGGAAACAAAATAGCGAATTCAACGATCGAGTATATTCTCGAACCGGATTTCGAGACGGTTTTCATTTCACTCCTGTCTCGGTATTTGGAAGGGAAGGTATACCTTACACTGCTTGAGTCGCTGGTGTCTGAATACAGCGCGCGGATGATCGCGATGAAGCAGGCGACGGACAACAGCGATGAGATTTTAGATCATTTGAGACTTTTGAGAAATAAAACAAGGCAAGCGACGATTACCCGCGAGCTTTCCGAGATCGTCAGCGGCGCGAGTGTTTTAGTTTAACGAGGATCAATCTGCCATCCCGAGTGAGCCCTAGTATTTGGTCTAGCGAATCGAGGGATCTGGGGGTAATCAAGATTCCTCGACTTTAGATAGCATTTCGAGGATGACAACGAAGTTTATAATGGAGCGATCATTGAATGCCTGCTAATTTGAAAGAAATGAAAAAAAATGTGGAACTCGGCCATGTGGTCCAGGTGATCGGACCCACGGTGGATGTGCGTTTTGCGCCTGAGCGCCTGCCGGATATTCTCGATGCGATCATTCTTAAAGTCAATAACGAGGAAGTCGTGGTTGAAGTGGCGCAACACCTGGGCAACAATGTAGTGCGCTGCATTGCGCTGTCCTCTACGGACGGCATCGTGCGCGGTTTAGAAGCTTTTAATACAAAAAAACCCATTTCCGTGCCCGTCGGGAAGGAAACGCTCGGCCGGATGTTCAACGTGCTAGGAAAGCCGATCGACGAAAAGCCGGCACCGCTCGTGAAAAAATTTTATCCCATTCATCGCCATGCTCCGACGTTTGAGGAGCGCGAACCTGCGACGACTATTTTTGAGACCGGCATCAAGGCCGTGGATCTTTTGGCACCGTATCCCAAGGGAGGCAAAGTCGGATTATTCGGCGGCGCCGGAGTCGGCAAGACCGTCATTATCCAGGAACTGATACGCAATATCGCCGCTCAGCACGGCGGATTCTCCGTGTTTGCGGGCGTGGGTGAACGCACACGCGAAGGCAATGATCTTTATCATGAGATGAAAGACTCGGGGGTGCTTGATAAGACCTGCCTGGTTTTCGGCCAGATGAATGAGCCGCCCGGAACTCGTCTGCGCGTGGGACTCACGGCGCTTTCGATGGCGGAATACTTCCGCGACGAAGAAAAGCAAGACGTCCTCTTATTCATCGATAATATATTTCGTTTTGTGCAGGCCGGTTCCGAGGTATCGGCCCTTTTAGGGCGCATGCCTTCGGCGGTCGGTTATCAGCCGAATCTCGCGACCGAAATGGGTGAATTGCAGGAACGTATTGCCTCGACCAAAAAGGGTTCGATCACTTCGGTTCAGGCGATCTATGTGCCGGCGGACGATTTGACCGATCCGGCGCCCGCGACCACCTTTACTCACTTAGACGCTACCACTGTTTTGTCTAGGCAGATCGCGGAACTCGGTATTTATCCTGCCATCGATCCTTTAGACTCGACCTCCCGTATCATGGACGCGAGGACCTTGGGCGAAGAGCACTACCATACGGCCCGGCAGGTGCAAAAGATCCTCCAGCGATACAAGGACTTGCAGGACATCATCGCGATTTTGGGCATGGATGAATTATCCGACGAGGACAAATTGACCGTTGCGCGCGCCCGGAAGATCCAGAAATTTTTGTCGCAGCCTTTTTTTGTCGCCGAGACATTCACCGGCACCAAAGGAAAATACGTGCCTCTCAAAGAGACCCTCGCCGGTTTTAAGAAAATCGCCCACGGGCAAATGGACGAAACTCCCGAGCAAGCCTTTTACATGGTAGGTAACCTCGAGGAGGTGGTCGAGAAAGCCGCTAAGCTCGCGGAATAATTCCACAGAGGCAGGAACGGGACTGATGGCCGACACATCATTTACATTAAAGATCGTCACGCCGACCGAAGTGTTTTTTGAAGGTCAGGCAGTTTCCGTGGTGGCGCCCGGGGCGCTTGGATATTTAGGAATCTTGCAAAACCACGCGCCTTTCATCACCACGGTTTCTAAAGGGGACTTAATTTTTAGAGATCCCGAAGGCAAGACCCAAACTTTTAAAGTGGAAGACGGATTTTTGGAAGTATTAAAAAATAAGGTGCTAATTTTAACCGATAAGGTACAATACTAGCGATTTTTGGGGCTATCTAAAGAAAATTTTGGGGCCATAGCTTAGCTGGCTTAAAGCGCCTCCCTGTCACGGAGGAGATCGAGGGTTCGAAACCCTTTGGCCCCGCCACACTGAATACAAATTGCTTAGAACGTGTGAAAGAATTACCGGAATAAAAATTGGAGAGTAAAGGCACATGGTATCCAGGTAGTTAAGCTTTGTTATCTGGGAGGGAGAGAGTTTTTGTTTTTAAGGAAGTTAAGAGACGGATTTGTAGCAAGGCTTCTGGGTGAGA
>PEWW01000054.1 GCA_002779345.1 Candidatus Omnitrophica bacterium CG07_land_8_20_14_0_80_50_8
GTCCCGATTCCGCCGAAAACGCCAAACTTGGAATAATCCACAATTTCCTCACTGCCGGGATCGTAAAGTGTGAAATCTAGTTTCATGCTCTCTCCGCGCGAGTTCATAACCTCGGTGCCGCCGTCCTCGTTGCCCCAAGCGAACAACGGATGGACGAAGGAAGACAGAAGAAGGACGAAAATAAAAAATAAAATAAAAACGTCCTTCACCTCTGGTCTTTCACCCCTCACTTCTCGTCCGTCGTCTATCATATTATCCTTGTACCGCCGCGGTTGTAATGCCTTTAATAATGTATTTCTGGAGCGCCAAATAAACCGCCAACACCGGCAGAACTGTAATTACGATCCCCGCCATCAAGAGCGGATATTGCGTCACATGAGCGCCCTGGAACACCATCAGTCCCCTCTGAAGCGGCATCAGACTCTTGTCACCCAAGACCAGCATCGCTAAAAGGTATTCGTTCCATACTGCCAGAATCGTGAATATCGCCAGCACCGCGATCGCGGGCCGCGCCAGGGGCAACGCGATGTTCCAGTAGATCCTAAATCTTCCGCAGCCATCCATACGCGCCGAGTCTTCCAATTCTTTCGGCAGATCGTCAAAAAATGTTTTCAAAAGAAAAATCCCCAGCGCCAATTGACCGTTGATCTGCGGCAGAATATATCCCAGCCGCGTGTTGATCAAATGCAGTTTATTCAAAAGGACATAAAGCGCGATGAACGAACCGGGAATCGGAATCATCATAGTTGAAATAATCACAAGAAACAAAATATTTTTTCCGGGAAACCGCAGCCTTGAAAACGCGTACGCGCCGAGCGACGCGATGAAAAGAACGCCCGCCACTACCGCCGTCGTATAGATCAGACTATTTAAAAAATACAGACCGAAATCCGCCTGGGTCCACGCGGCGGCATAATTTTCCCAGTGCGGGTGCTTCGGGAAAAAACTTAAGTCCGTAAAAACGGTCTGCTGAGTCTTAAGGCTTGAGGCGAAAGCCCACCAGAGAGGAAAAAGACAAGTCAATGAAACCAGAATGAGCAAGGCGTGGATAAAAAAACTCGCCGTGGTTTTTTTAGCTATTTCGTAATTAACCTCAGAACCGGGAGATACGAAAATATCTTTCATTTAGACCTGCCTCACTCGCTTGGAAACTTGTATTTGGATCATCGAAAGCGCCAGCAAAATCAACCCAAATAGTACGCCCATCGCGCACGCATAACCAAACTGCGAGGACGCGATCATCGTCGAAACGATGCGCGTGATCGGCACTTCGGTATGGTATCCGGGCCCGCCGCCGGTGGTGGCGATAATAATATCGAAAATTTGCATCGTCCCCAGGATCGTGAGGATCGATACCAGAATGAAAACCGGGATCATCAAGGGCGCCGTGATATTTTTAAAAACAACCCAGCCGTTGGCTCCGTCCACCCGGGCCGCCTCGTAAAGTTCGCGCGGGATACTCTGCAGACCCGCCAAAAGTATCACGAAGCCCCAGCCAAAGCCCTTCCACATATGAATGACCGCCACGGCCGTCAAGGCAGTCTTGCGGTTCGACAACCACGCGCGCGAAAGATCTCCCAGACCGATAAACGATAAAAAATGATTCAAGAGCCCATAGTTACCGTCGTAGATCCAGTTCCAAATCAATCCGACCACAATGCCTGAAAGCACCGGCGGCAGGTAAAAAATGACGCGGTAGACATTGCCGCCTTTGATGTCACGGTCGCAAAGCCATGCCAAGAAAAGTGCCGCGAGGTTCTGAGCTGTTAATGCCAGGAACGTTATATAAAAAGCGTTCCTCATCGAAAGCCAGAACGTCGGGTTCTCTGTTAAAAGGTCTTTGAAATTCGCGAGACCTACCCATTGAACGGATCGCGAGATGCCGTCCCAATCGGTGGCCGAAAGCTCAAATACCTTAAAAAAAGGATAAAGGCTAAACGTAAAAAAAAGAAGAAAGGCCGGCAGGATAAAAATAGTGTCTCCGATGATCTTCCGCGCCTTGAAATAACTCATGGCTGGCCCTGGTGAGACTTTTTCATCACTTTTTCTTTCACCCTCTGCACCGCTTGCGCTATTTGTTCGGGCGTTTTTTCCCCGATCAGGATCGACTGGATCCCTTTGTCCAGGGCCACGGTCACCTCGGGGTCCTCATGAACAGGAAAAACGTTCGGATGCGTAGTGTACCGGATGTCGTCCGCAAATTCGGCCAGCACTTTGGAAAGTTTGCCCAGACTTTTTTTATTCGCCGGGAGATTTTCCGTCTCGGCCGCTAAAGTCGACTGCTGTTTTTCTTTTGTCAGCCATTTCAAAAATTGGATCGCGTTCGCGCGGCGGAAAGATTGATCGTTAACCACGAAGGAACTGGCGCCGCCGCCCCATACCTTCATGGGATGTTCTTTTGAAAGCCGGGGAGGAAGCATCGCCCCGTAATCCAGGTCGGGGTTCATGCCTTTGTAGACGTGGACGCACCATGAGCCATTGAACGTGTAAGCGGCCCGCTCATTAGCAAAGGTCTGTTCGGCGCTCTTACTGACCATCGTCACGGCTCCATCCACCAGAATCCGCTCATCGGCCAATTCCTTAAATAGGGACAACACCCGAACCCAATCGGGGTCCGTGTAAGGCACCTTGCCCTCGAACGTCTTGAAATACTTGTCCTCACCCATAAGGTTCATCGCGTAGTTAGAGGCCAGCGCATCGATCGCCCAAATTTCGCCGAAGTAACCGACAAAACACGGAATTCCGTTCTCTTTGAGTGTCTTGCAATGTTCCAAAAATTCTTCCCAGGTCTGTGGGGGTTTGTCCGGGTCGAGCCCCGCTTTTCGATAAAGTTTCCGGTTGTAGAGCATTTGAATCGCAGCCACATCGATGGACACGCCGTAGATGCCCGCCTTTATACCGTATTCGTTATCAGGCAGAAATTCATTGACGGCCAGCGCTTTTTCGAAAAATTGGCTCTTCCAGGTTCCGCCGTCTTCGGGTTTATTTAATGCCCCCGTAAGGTCCGCCACAGCGCCGGATTTAATAAAACTGGCCAAATCCCTCTTCTCTCCGAGAACCGCGAAAATATCGGGCAGCGTGTCCGTTTGAGCCGCAGCCTTGACCTTTTGCGCGTAAGATTCGGAGGGAGCATAAAGCTCGAACTTTACCTTGATATGCGTTTCATTTTCAAATCGATTAGCCAGCGCTTGAAACACACTCTCGCGATCCGACATCCAGTGCCAAACCGTAACCGTATTTAAATCTTTTTTATCTAAACTTCCACAACCCGAAACCAAAACTACAAACAACAGAATGATGAAGCCCCTTACGCAAACGTAGGACACCTGTCTGATTCTCCTTCGCTCTTTTTCGGAGGGCTTCAAAGAATTCGACAAAAACTAAACTCCTAGAAGCGCTCTAAGCGTCGTGCGGGCCGTTTCCATGATCCCCTTCGACTTGGTGAGAAGCCTGTCATATTCGTCAGTAAACTCGCTATATTGTGCCTCAAACTGTTTGTCGGCGGTTGTTTCTGTCTTCTTGGGTTCCTTAATTTCCCGCCACAATAGGGACAGCATACTTTCGATACGCTCAATCTGATCAATGCATCCGCTGTAATCTCTGAAAGACTTGATATCCGAAACCGTCCCTAAAAGAATAACTGACAGACTGTATTTCCAAGCGGCTTCGCTATGGTTCCAACTCTTGATGAGAAAGTTGAGCGTCTGTTCGGTCGCGAACTTTCTGTGATGGATCAAAAGTTCCCTCATCACGGAGGTTTTGATGTTGAGAAATTCAGATCGCGGACGGATAAGTCTCAAGGATTGGATGCCCTTTGAAAACTCAGGAAACCAGTTGGCCAAAAGAGAATAGGTGCCATAGGTGTCCACGAGGCCCTTGGCGCTGGATCGGCCGCCCGCCTTGAAGTCGCCAATCGCGATGTCGCAGTTTGCCGACTCGACAAATTGCTTTAGATTTTCGTAAAAAGCCCTGTCTTCCTGGACGAATTCGATATCTCCCGGAAGCGTAATGATCCGGTTGGCCTCCGGATAGTGATCGAGGATATGCCCCCAGCCCGCCAGCCACGTTTGGCAGGTGTCAATCGACCATGTTTCGATGACCTCCAACGTCTGAGTCCGGGCGTCATTAAGAAATGAGGCCGCTTGATTTTTTATGACAGTGTCACGAGGCAGAACCACAATCGGTCTAGGATCGATGGTTTTGCACAGATCGACCGTCCACCAGAAATACCACTCGCATTTCTTGTTATTCTCATAGCCCGAGTAAGGAAATATGATGATGGGTTTGGCTTGAGTCTTAATCTTTGCGTTCATGGCTTTAGAATTATTACTAGGCAGCTTTGCCTCTCCGTTTTTCAAGCTCAAGTCTTATCTGGTGCGCCCGCTCTTCGGTGAGGTTGTATGTCACGACACAGCCTATGGCGATCAAGGAGGTAAGGATCGGAACGCCAATATCGAATACCCTCATCATGAGCAGCGTGTGGGTAGTTTGGTTGCCGTTAAGCACAACGTTAAAACCCGTGAAATTCAACAGATTCCCCGACAACGCGAATGCCAGCGCCATCCCCAGTTTTACGTTCCACCAATAAATGGCTCCGAAGGTTCCTTCGCGGCGATTGCCGTTGTCGAGTTCGTCCAGGTCACAAACATCGGCAATCATAGATCCCATCAAGGTAAAAAGACCTCCCAACCCGAACGCGATGAGCGGCGCGGGTACAAGAAGCAAAAGTGGCGCTCCGGGTTTATAGCAGAAAGACTTGAGGGCGTAACCGACAATGGAAATGGACGTCGAGATGATAAAGGCTTTTCTTTTGCCTACCTTAGACGAGATCCACGTGACAAGCGGAATGACGCAAAAAGTCGAAATCGAGGAAACCAGCCCGAACCACCCCATGTAGGTCGCCCCCTGGTCCTGATTTCCTCCGAATACGTAGTAAATAATAATGTACGACGAAAAAGCCGACACCAGCATAAAACCGTTAAAAACAAGGAACGTCGCGGCGCACAATTTGACGAAGGCGCTATTCTTAAATGTGACGGCAAAACCTTTGAAAAATTCCTTCGAATTTTTGAGGAGCACTTCGATCGCCCCTTTGACCTTGACGCCCGGTAAGTCGGTAGTTTGAACACGTTTCTCCCGGCAAATAATAGCCGGCAGCACGCCAAACACGGCTACGAATATCCCAACATAGATCGCCAACTGCCGCGCGCCCGCCACCGAGTCCGGAAACCATGCCTTATTTTCCATGATTTTGTAAAACCAAGGCGCGATGACCCAGGCAAATTGGCCTATCCAATTGCTGTACCCCATGAGCCGCGTACGCTCATGATAATCCGGGGTCAGCTCATAGCCGAGTCCCACCCACGGCGCCGCGTAAACGGTATAAGCGATGTAAAAAATGGTCCACGCGAACATGAAAAACCAGAAGTAATAATGCTGACTACGGCCGCCCGGGATCTGCCACATGAGCGCGAATACGAGACCTGAGGCGATCGCACCCAGAAAAATGTAAGGCCGGCGGCGTCCGAAACGAGACTTGGTATGGTCAGAAATATAGCCCATGATCGGGTCTATCATGGCGTCTGTGAGACGCGGAAGCGACATCAGGAGACCCACAATAGCCGGATTCATCCCCAGGCCCAGATTGAGTATGATCGACATCGTGCCGATCGCGGCGCCTAACAGATTATTGACAAGCCCGCCGATGCCGTAAGCTACTTTTTGAACGAGAGTTACGCGGTCTTCCGGCGCGGTCTGATAATGTTTTGAGTCTGGCACCTTGACCCCCCTTTAGTTTTTATGATGAATTAATTTTCAGAATTCTTAATGGGATATAAAAAGCTGTATTTTATCATGCGCA
>PEWW01000177.1:0-4393 GCA_002779345.1 Candidatus Omnitrophica bacterium CG07_land_8_20_14_0_80_50_8
AGATTATCAAAAAGAATCTTTTCCTTGCTTTCATCGGGCGTCTCAAAATTGACCTGGCCCACCATCAACATCGCAAAATAGCGCTCGCCCTCTTTCGGCGGGCGTATCTGCCCTGCCACCGTGTCTCCCGTACGCAGGTTAAATTTCCGTATCTGGGACGGAGACACGTAGATGTCGTCCGGACAAGGCAGGTAGTTGTAGTTGGGTGACCGAAGAAATCCAAAGCCATCCTGCAGAATTTCGAGGACGCCTTCACCGGTCATCACCCCGTCTTTTTCGGGTTGCGCTTGAAGAATTTTGAAAATCAAGTCCTGTTTCTTTAACCCGCTGACCCCGTTGACGTTAAGTTTGTGCGCCAACTCATTCAAATCCAACATCTTCATTTTTGTAAGCTTCGCTGAATCCAGGTCCATCTTTATTTCTCCTTTGTTAAAATTTGTTTTGGTCGGGAGTCTTGAGGGATGAGCCATGAGAAGTTCCCATCCCCCGCCTCTCATCCCTATCGACAAATATTTTATTTGCTTTTAATTTTAATTAGCTCGAGGACCTCCCAAATTTTTTCTTCCAACTGTTTCAAGGTTCCGTTATTTTTTATTACAAAATCCGCTCTCCGGGATTTTCTCGACAGCGGCCACTGCGAGGCAATAATCTTTCCGGCCAAATCTCCCGACAAACCATCGCGTTTCGTACGCAGAAGAATATTTTTGATGTCGGCGTCTATGACAATCGTAAAGTCCGTTAGATTTTCCATTTTTGATTCATAAAGGAGCGGCGCGTCAATCACCAAAATCCCCTTTTTCTTTCTACCGCGCTCGATGGCCTTAAAACATTCCAGGATCACTTCCGGATGAATCAAGGTATTGAGCTTTTTTAGCTGGGATGGGTGCGAAAACACCTGTTCGGCGACGCGCCTGCGGTTAAGCGTTCGATCCTGATTCAGACAGGCTTTCCCAAAGATTTTTACGATAGCTTGGTACGCGGGTGCGCCGACCCTAACGGCCCGTTTAGCCGCCAAATCCGCGTCAAACACCTCGGCACCCCTTTTTTTTAAAATACCGGCGGCGGCGCTTTTTCCGCAAGCCAAGCCGCCCGTCACCCCGATGACAATCATGAACGGGCCAGCCTCTGGTAAAGTTGTTTGTAGGCCTGGGCGCTGTGTTTCCACGAAAAATCAGCGCGCATACCCGTCTTTTGAAGTTTTCTGAATCGCTGTTTGTCTTTGTAGACTTTTATCGAGCGGTTCAATGTCTGAAAAAACGCTTTGGAAAACCGGCCGCTGAATGACAGGCCGTTGCCATTTTCGGCGTCGGCGTCGCAGTCAATGATCGTGTCCGCCAACCCGCCGGTTTGGCGCACAATCGGTACCGTGCCGTATTTCAAACTGATTAATTGTCCCAGGCCGCAAGGTTCAAACAGCGAAGGCATCAGAAGAAAATCACAGCCCGCGTATATCTGATGGGCCTCTTTTGCGTTAAACCCCAGATGGATCGACGTATTCTTAGGGTGCCTGGCGCCGATATTCCGGAACGTGGTGTGGTAGACACCGTCGCCGTCTCCCAACAGCACAAACTGAACTTTTTGGGACAAAAAATCATCCGCAATCTCCGCGAAATCCTCCAGGCCTTTTTGCTCGGCGAGACGCGTCACCATCCCAAAAAACGGAATGCCGGGATCAATCTCAAGACCCAAGGAACGTTGGAGCGCGGCCTTATTCAACGCTTTGCCTTCCAAATTTGCGTCCGAGTAGCGTGCCTCGATCCATGAGTCCTTTTTAGGGTTCCAAACCTTCGTGTCGATGCCGTTTAAAATGCCGGTAAAATGCGAGGCTCTCCGTTGAACCACTTTTTCTAATCCAAAACCAAATTCCTTTGTCTGTATTTCTTGGGCATAGGCCGGACTCACCGTCCCAAGCGCGTCCGCAAAAAGGATCCCCGCCTTTAGTAAATTGATCCGGCCGTAAAATTCGAAGCCGCCCATGGAAAAAAGCGCAGGATCCAATTCCAGCACCTCGTACAAGCGGCGCGGAAAAATCCCCTGATAAGCCATGTTGTGGATCGTCAGAAATGATTTCGTCTTTTGAAAGAACGGGTCATTTAAAAATTTTGTTTTAAGAAATACCGGACCCAACGCGGTTTGCCAGTCGTTCACGTGGACAACGTCCGGCTTAAATTTGGCTTTTTTTGCGGCCAATAAGGCCGCATGGGAAAAAAAAGCGAACCGTTCCAAATTATCCGGGTAATCACCGTTTTTATTGCCATAGAGCGAGGCACGGTTAAAAAAAACCTCATGTTTGATAAAATGGATACTTACATTTTCGGCGATCTTTTTTTGCTGGCTTGGGATCCCGCGGTAACGGGGCATCACGATCATTATTTCCACGCCGAGCCTGCCCAATGCCAGCGGCAAAGCGCCCGCCACATCCGCCAGTCCGCCTGTCTTAGCGAACGGCTCCACTTCACTGGCACAGAATAAGACTTTAATGATGCACCCCGCTAAATTCCAACGGCCAAATCACAAATTCCAAACCATAGCCAATGACCAAATTTCAAATACCAAACGCTTGATTATTGTTTTATTGGTGCTTGGAATTTATTTGTTGAATTGTGATTTGGTGCTTGGTTATTCATTTTAATGAAATTAATTCGTCATTTATTTCATTCATATCCAGCCAATTAGGCCCCGCCTTCACGGACACCTTCATCGGCACGTCGAACGCGACGGCCCCCTGCATTTCGCGCGTGGCCAATGTCACAAGATCCTTAAGCTCGTCTTTGGGCACTTCGAACAAAAGTTCGTCATGCACTTGTAAGATCATTTTGGAGGCAAACTTTTCTCCGGATAGTTTCTCGGCTATTTCACGCATGGCTATTTTAATGATATCGCTTGCGGTCCCCTGAATAGGCATATTGATCGCTGTCCGCTCCGCGAATTTTTTCATCCGAATATCTTTAGATAAAATTTCGGGAATATAACGGCGTCTTTTAAAAAAAGTGGAAACGTATCCTTCCGTTCTGGCTATTTCCAAAGTCTCCTCCAGGTACTGTTTCACCCTGGGATAACGCTCAAAGTAGGACTTGATAAAATCACCGGCCGCTTCGTTGGTGATGCGCAGACTCTTTGCGAGACTGAAAGCGCCCATGCCGTAAAGCACGCCAAAATTCACCGTCTTAGCCGAATCCCTCATCGCCTCCGTCACCTGCTCCAACTCGATATTAAAAATAAGGCTTGCCGTGTACCGGTGGATATCCGCTCCGTCCTTGAACGCTTGAACCAGATGTTTATCCTTGGATAAATGCGCCAACACTCTGAGCTCTATCTGGGAATAGTCCGCGGACACCAGGACGTGTTGCCTTGAACCGGCGACGAACGCGCGTCGAATTTTACGGCCTTCCTGGGTCCTAACCGGGATATTCTGCATATTCGGATCGCTCGACGAAAGTCTTCCCGTCGCGGTGACCGTCTGATTAAAAGAAGTATGCACTCGCTTAGTTTTTGAATTGACCAAGAGCGGAAGGGCGTCCACATAAGTAGATTTTAGTTTCGCAAGTTCCCTGTATTTTAAAATTTCCCTCGGGAGAGAATGAATTTCGGCAAGCTCTTGTAAAACCTCAACGTCGGTGGAAGCTCCTGTCTTGGTCTTTTTTACCACAGGAAGCCTCAAAAGTTCAAATAAAATCTTCGCAAGCTGTTTCGGGGAATTAATATTAAATTCCTTTCCGGCCTCTTTATAGATTTTGCCGGTCAGCTCGGTGAGCCCTTTTTCCATGTCGTGTGAAAGCTCACCTAAAAGCTTTTCATCAATCGCGATCCCTTCGCATTCCATGTCCGCCAGAACGGACACCAAAGGCATCTCGATCTCGTGAAACAATTTCATCAAATCTTTCGCTTCAAGTTTTTCGCCTAAAATTTTTGAAAGGCGCCGCGTGATGTCGCTGTCCTGACAGCCATACCGATAAACGCGGTCAATGGCGGCCTCCTCCATCGGAATCTGACTTTTGCCGCTGCCGATCAATTCTTTGATAGACGTGATCCTCAGGCCTAAATGTTCCATCGCGATATCGTCCAGGTTGTGATTAGGTTTGGCGGGGTTGAGGCAGTAGGACGCGATCATCGTGTCAAAAAATAGTCCCTCAAGACGGATACCAAAATTCCTCAAGACCCTCATCTCGTATTTCAGGTTTTGGCCGATTTTTTTGATCCGTTTTTCCTCAAAAAGGTC
Source organism: Candidatus Omnitrophica bacterium CG07_land_8_20_14_0_80_50_8 (assembly GCA_002779345.1). Lineage (GTDB taxonomy): Bacteria > Omnitrophota > Gorgyraeia > 2-02-FULL-51-18 > 2-02-FULL-51-18 > 20-14-0-80-50-8. The sequence goes on from PEWW01000177.1 coordinate 4,220, forward strand.
TTTCAGGGCTTTGAGGCACTCCGCCGCCAAAAGCGCGCCCTTGCCAAAACTCACGTAATAAGCCTCCTTTTCCTTAAATGAGAAAGAGAGGCCGATCGGCTCGGCCATCAACGCGTCGGTGCCTGTCGTCTCAAAATCAAAGGCCCACGCCTTTTCTTTCGACAACGCCGCCGC
>PEWW01000177.1:4484-4741 GCA_002779345.1 Candidatus Omnitrophica bacterium CG07_land_8_20_14_0_80_50_8
CACCGACAGACGCAAGGCCGGGCAGTTTAGCGGAGAAGCGGGGCGCAATTTGACCGATCACCAGCCCGCGCCATCAAAGCCCGCGCAAGCCGGCGCGGCCGGCGAGGATGGCGGCGATGATTTCGGGGGCGTATTCAAAACTGTCGTAATAGAGCCGGTCGGCGTGCAGGCCAGCGCCGAGAAAGCTGTGGCGGGCGACTTCGATCATCGGTGGCGGGCCACTCATGTAGACATCAAACGGCGATAGATCGGGAAAA
>PEWW01000177.1:4814-5920 GCA_002779345.1 Candidatus Omnitrophica bacterium CG07_land_8_20_14_0_80_50_8
CGGCGATGAATTGAAACGCCGGATGGCGGCGCGCCCAATGCGCAGGCAAATCCGGCAAATACAGATCCGATGGCTGGCGGGCGCCCCAGTAGAAGTGCATCGGCCGCGTTGAGCCCAGATGCAGGAAATGCTCGATGATCGCCTTGATCGGCGCAAAGCCGGTGCCGCCGGCCATCAGGATCATCGGCCGCGCCGAAGCTTCGCGCGGCACGAAGGTGCCGAGCGGGCCTTCGATGCGCAACAGGCTGCCGACCGGCAGGCCATCGAAGACGGCGTGGGTGAAACCGCCACCGGGCACTTGCCGAATGTGCAGTTTGATTTCCGGTCCCTGGTGCGGGGCATTGGCGATCGAAAAGGCGCGGCGGCGGCCTTCCGGCAACAGGATGTCGAGATATTGTCCGGCCAGCCAGCGCAGCGGATCGGCCTTGGGGGTGGCCAGACGCAACTGCATCACATCGGCGGCGAGCAGGATCTTGGCCACGATGCGGGCGGGCAATTGCCGCCGCGGCAATTCGGCCACGCTCGGTACCTCGCGGGCGCTGATGGTGAGATCGCTCTCGGCTACCGCCTGGCACAACAACACATCGCCGTGGGCACGTTCGTCGGCGCTGAGCGCCAACGGTGCCAGCTTGGGATAGTCGCAATGGCCGGCGATCAAGCTCGCCTTGCAACTGCCGCAGACGCCGCCGAGGCAGGAATAAGGCAACGCCAGACCGGCGCGGCGGGCGGCGGCCAAAATGCTTTCGCCGGGCTCGGCGTCAAAGGATTTGTTGCCGGGCAGGATGGAGATGCGATGGGCCACCGGTGTCACTCGCTGGGTTGGCCGACATTCTGGCCGATTCGCGGCGGCCGCGGGCAACTCCTGCGCGGCGTTATCATGGCCGATCCGGAGTACTGCCATGTCGATTGCCCAGCCGTTTCAAAAACAGTTCGCGCTTGATGTACTCAATGCCCGCTCGCAGAACACGTTATCGGCGGTGCTGGGGATTGCGATCAGCGAAGTCGGTGCGGATTTTCTGCGCGGCACGATGCCGGTGGACGCGCGCACCAAGCAACCGTTCGGATTGCTGCATGGCGGTGCGTCGGTGGCGCTGGCGGAAACCTTG
>PEWW01000128.1:0-3204 GCA_002779345.1 Candidatus Omnitrophica bacterium CG07_land_8_20_14_0_80_50_8
GCGCCGACGCAAGTTTAAGTTCGTTTCCTTTGAGAATTAAATCTTCCCGCTTGGATACCACCATCCGATAGTCAGTGGAATAGTCGAACACTCCGAGCGATGAAGCTCGCTTAGCCTCTTCATTGAACAGGCATTGGCCCATATCGACCGCCTCGACGCCATGGGAAATGACCGGTCTTCCACGAAACCTTTCCGGAAAAACGGGTTCTTCTTTAGGATACCGACAGGTTCGGCAGCCTTGTTTAATCCTATTTTTTATAATTTGCCACACAACGCTTTTCTCCTATAAATCATGACCCGCGTAGGATAAATTAAAACTTTTGTTACAAAGCGGAAAATCTGATATCTGCATTCCGCGAGCCGCCAGCGTCAAAGCCATCCAATTATTAAACGAAGGGTCTTTGATCTTATAACGCGCTATTTTGGAATTTGAATCTGTGACCACGACGTGGACGATCTCGCCTCTCCAACCCTCTACCATCGAAAGAGCCAGGTGTCGGCCTTTTAAGGGCCCCGGCGGCCGCAAAAGATCCCCTTCCGGCATGCGCGCGAATAATTCGAGTAAAAAATCAATCGACCTTTGGGATTCGAGCCAGCGGATCATCGCCCTGGAATAAACATCTCCATTTTCCGCTAAAGATATCGGGATCTGATGAAAGCGGTACATTCCGTACGCGTGATCCATCCGGACGTCGCGGGCACATCCGGCAGCGCGCGCCGTGGGGCCGACAAATCCAAACTGTTTGACCGTCTCGGAAGAAACGATGCCGATATTTTCTAAGCGGCCCAGCACTGAGGGTTTCGTAAAAAAAAGATTTGAGAGCTCCCGTATCTCCTGTTGTGCCTTGAGTAACCGCCGCCTAAATTCATCGATCATTTTTGAATCCATATCGAAAAGCACCCCGCCGGGTCTGCAAAAACTCCTTCCGTACCGGTTACCCGTAAGGGCCATCAATAAATTTAAAAATTCCCCTCTCAACCTTCCAAAATAGGCCGCGGCCGGTAAAAACCCGATATCGCCGCTTAAAGCGCCCAAATCGCCCGCATGATTGGCCAGTCTTTCAAGCTCGAGCGCCACCGCGCGGAGCGCCTCGGCCCGCGGAGAGACATGGCAGTCCGACAAAGATTCCATCGCCCCACAGTAGGCAAGCCCATGGCCGATCACGGTGTCTCCTGCGATTGACTCCGCCAGCCATACTCTCCTCTCGGAGGATACCTCCTGCATCATGTTCTCAATACCGCGATGCTGGTAACCCAGCTGTATTTCAAGATTCAATATTTCCTCTCCATGACACTGAAACCGAAAATGCCCGGGCTCAATAATACCCACATGAACAGGCCCCACGGCCACTTCGTGGGTCTCTTCGCCCTTGACCCGGAAAAAACCGGGTTCACGAGTCATCGGCTTACGGATCGGCTTAAGCCAGGGATGCCCTTTTAGTTGGACCAAAAACTGTTCAGCAATTTCCCTTTCAAAAAGGTGCGCCTGAAGTAAATCAGGGGTCATGGAATCAAAAAAAGGTTTGTCCGGACTCAACCGCATAGAAAACAATAATAGTTTGTCTTCGTCGTCGTAACCCAAAAACGCCAAGACGCGGATGGCGGTGTTTTCTTCGATGAGACCGAATAAATTAACAAGCCTGGCACCCCCTTGGCATGCCTCCTTAATCCGAGCTTGAAAGAATTTCTCCTCTAAAAGAGGAATCTGGCTCATCTGGCAAGCCTGATTATTTTTTAAATTTAGAATGGCTGATTCCATGATCCGGCTAACTCCCTAAAAGTTGACTCGCCTCTTTAAAAGCGCCATCCAAAAATGGCGGTACGTAAAGCCCCAGCATGAGAACAATCAAAGCCAAAAACAAAGGAGGAACAACCGCTAAAATCGATTCCCTGTTTTTTTTTGGCGCGCATGCTTGCCGCGGAATCCCCTGAACCATTCTTAAGACGATCGTCGCCATGCTTACAAAAATAAGAGCTAAAAAAAGCAGATAGAAAAAAGCGACCCCATAATGCCTTTGATCAACGGCGGCGCTTAAAATTTGGATTTCACTCAAGAAAGTGCCAAAGGGCGGCATCCCCGTAATCGCTAAAAACCCCACGGTCAGTAAACCCCCCGTCCAGGGATAAGTACGAAGCACCCCAGTGACGTCGCGCGAGCGTTTCGTGTGATAATACTGATACAGGTTTCCCGCTGTCATAAACAACATTCCCTTCGTAAATGCGTGATTCACCATATGAAAAAAACTTCCATACAAGCCCATCCCGCCCACGCCGATTCCGACGGCTAAGATACCCATGTGTTCCACGCTGGAATACGCCAGCATTCTCTTATAATCGCTCTGTCCCGATATGAAAACAGCGGCCACCCCCATAGAAATAAGCCCCAGAAGCGTAAGCATCGATCCAAAAAAAGAACCTTGACCTGCAGCGTTGCAAACCTGTCCGATCCTTAAAATCCCTAGAAAGGCGCAATTTAAAAGCGCCCCGGATAAGAGGGCAGAAATAGGGGACGGCGCCTCAGAATGAGCATCCGGAAGCCACGTGTGCATAGGCGCAAGGCCCATTTTTGTTCCATAACCAACTAATGAAAAAATGACGCTGAGTTTCAACCACGGCACGGAAAAACTTACCGCATGGCTCAAGAGATCTCTCAACAAAAGAGTTTTAAACCCGATGGCGGATATGGCAAGAAAAAAAGTACCCAGGAGCGCCAGCGCAATGCCCACCGAGCAGATCATCAAATATTTCCAAGTGGCTTCAAATCCCTGGCGGGCCCTTTGAAGATTGATGAGCGGGGCACTGGCAAGGGTGGTCGCCTCGATGGCCACCCAGAAAAGCCCAAGATGCTGACTGACAGTAACCAGGGTCATGGAAAAGAGAAAACAAAGCAAGCACCCGATAAGCATACGATTCGATTTATTTGCTTCGCCGCGGAAATAGCCGACGGCATAGATGGAAACGACAAAAAAAAGCGTACTGACCACGGAAAGAACGAGAAGCCCCAATTGATCCAGAGCTAGAAAACTACCCCGAACGTCCGGTAAAGGAATAATCCAAAAACTCGCCATACACAATAAATGAACCAGCGCAACGCAAACAAGGACGCCGTTTCGCATCCCATTCTTTGGAAGAACGAACGCCAGACCTCCGCCAAATAAAGATAATCCTAAAATAAAAAAAATCATCCTTTTTCACCTTCCGGCG
>PEWW01000128.1:3228-6533 GCA_002779345.1 Candidatus Omnitrophica bacterium CG07_land_8_20_14_0_80_50_8
GGTCAAATTCGTTCTGGATACGGTTGATTACAATACTCATAATAAAAACACCGACAAAAATATCTAAAAAAATTCCCAGCTCCACCAAAAGCGGCGTCGTCTCGAGGAGTAAAAGAGCAAAAAGAAATATACCGTTTTCCATCACCAGATACCCCACCACTTGAGTGATGGCCTTCGTACGGCTGATTAAAAGAAGAAAGCCTATAAAAAGAGTCGAAAAAGCCGAAGGGATCAACAAATCCGAAAAAGGTTTTTCGGTTAAAACAATTCCCGAGGATAGAAAAAACGAAAGTCCCACTAAAAATCCGCCCAACAAAAGATTCGCGCCGATGCCAAAAAAGCCGGGCGCATACCGCCGGATCGAAACATGACGAACCGCCCAAAAAAGCATCGTGGGAATGAAAATTACTTTGAGCACTACGGTTCCGAGCACGATCACAAGCTTATGGATATGAACCTCTCCGCCGAGCATCAAGGGAATCGTGGCCATCACGAACGATTGAAATACAAATAGCCGGATGATCGACCCTAAGCGCACGGCCCCCAATAAACAGATCGCTAAAATCACAATGACGGCCAATGCCATGTCTAACCCAAGTAACATTAAAATGCCCTCGCCAAGGCAATCATCAACCCAAAGGATGCCAAAACAAAAGAACCGATAATAAACGTGGAAACACGATTGAGCCGTAAACGTGCCATCGCGGATTCCACGACACCGACGGCGGCGGCTAAGAAAACCATTCCGAGCAAGAAAACGACCGTACCCATCGCTGGATTGTAAAAATGAAACGGGAGAAGCAGGGTGATAAGAAAACCTCCCAACACAAAAAATTTGATCGCCCCGGCGTATAAAATGAAGGCCAAATCAGGCCCGCTATGATCCAGCACCATCCCCTCATGGATCATGGTGAGCTCTAAATGGGTCGCGGGATCATCAATAGGAATGCGTGAATTTTCAACAAGAAGAATCATAAAACAGCTTAAATCGACGAGCACTAACGACGGCCTCATCGTGGTCCATGAAAACCACGAACAGGCCCCGATCATTCCGGATAAAGAAAAACTTTTTGATAAAACCGCCAACACCGCAAAATTGAGGAACAGAGCAATTTCAGACAAACAGGAGAACGCGGCCTCACGGCTGGCGCCCATGCCTTCAAAGCTAGAGCCCGTATCCAACGCCGCCAAAATCATAAAAAATCTCGCCAGTCCAAATAGATACGCAAAAAGAATCACATCCCCCCAAAATTGGATGGGCGCCCTTAAACTTCCTAAAGGAATCAGGAAAGCGGCGACCAGCACAGCCGTGACAGATACCAAAGGCGCCGCGCGGAAAATCCAAGTGGTCGTCCGGCTGTAAACGCTTCCTTTTTGAAGTAATTTAAAAATATCGTAATAAAGTTGTAAATACGGCGGGCCCTTTCTTCCGGCAAAAAGGGCTTTAGTTTTCCCGATCACCCCCAAAAGAAACGGTGAAAATACCATACAAACAAGCATCCGCGCTACCATAGAAACCGCCAGATTAGTAACGCCACCGTTGCCAACAAAATATAAAAAAGAGATTGGGGAATAGTGCCGCTTTGCAGTTTAAGCGTCCCTTTCGAAAATTTTCTTAAAGTCACATAAAAAGGACGGAAAATAAAATGTTCCGACGCATCCGTCACGTTTGAAGAAAGCTCAAGATTTTTTGGAAAATAATTTCCGGACCTAACGGCATGAATTTTAAAAGACGTCACAGACTTGAAAAAAAGTAAAACTGGTTTCGCAAAAGAGGAAGCCGTGGTTTGCATGCGCGGGGATGAGGGCGCGTAACCACAGGCCCATGTCTCGGCGCGCCTTTGGGACGCCCGCCCGGCCAGAAACGTCCTGGCCAACGTAAGCAAAATTAAAACCAGGAAAAACACGCCAAAAACCTTGGAGAGGGATAACACGGGCTTAAGCAGCGTCCCGATCTGCACCTGTTCCGGCCCGGCGGCAGTCAGAAACTGGGCGCTTCCAAGCGAGAATAAAACCATGGTTTTTGGAAACCACCCACCCCACACACAAATGAAGCCCAAGAACGCCATCGGTCCCCACATCGTCCACGAATTTTCTTTGAAAACCCTTGGATCGGGCGATCTATTTTGTCCTAAAAAGATCACTCCAAAAGCCTTGGTAAAGCAAGCCACCGCCAAACCGCCGATGAGCGCCAGGGAAATCATGGAGAGGACAGCGAAAATGATTCCCAACTTATCAAAATAAACTGCGCCGTCAAAAAGCGCCCTATAAATCAGCCATTCGCTGATAAATCCGTTAAATAACGGCAGGCCGCAGATGGATAAAGAACCGATGAGAAATAAATGCCCCGTCCATGGAAGAAATTTCAAAAGCCCTCCCATCCGGTCTATGTCGCCGGTCCCCGTTGAACGAATGACGGATCCGGCGCTTAAGAAAAGCAGGCTTTTAAAAAGGGCATGATTAAATACGTGCAAAAGCGCCCCCGCGTATCCCACGAGCGCAATCGATTCCTGGTGATAAGCGTGCCCCACAAGACCTATCCCGATCCCTAAGGTAATGATTCCTATATTTTCGACGCTGTGATAAGCGAGTAATTTTTTAATCTCGTGTTGGCCCAGCGCATATAAAACGCCCAAAACTCCGGAAACAGCGCCCAGGAGAAGCACCACAGGACCACACCACAACGGCAGATCTTTCATAATGAAAATAACCCGTAACAGTCCATAAATTCCCATTTTTAACACGAGTCCTGAAAGGAGAGCTGAAATATGGCTTGGCGCCGCCGGATGCGCGTGAGGCAGCCAAAAATGAACCGGAAAAAATCCTGCCTTCACCCCAAAACCTACCAGACCCAGCGCAAATAAGATCCCAGTCAAAGCCGGAGGATAATAAGCAAGCGCCATTTGATCAAAATCCAAGGATCCCGCCGTATGTCCCATTAAGATAAACATCGCCAGCACACAGAAAGCCCCGCAGTGGTTGACCACCAGATAAAGAAGTCCCGCGTCTGTCACGGATTTTTTCTCGTCATAAAAAGTGATCAGGAAATAAGCGAAAACCGACATGAGCTCCCACGCGGTGAAAAAAAGAACGACATTTTTGGCACTCACGGTCAAAAAAAGGGACAGGATAAAAAAATGGAAGAAAAAATAATGGACGCCCAAATTCTTTTTTTCGCTATGTCCGTTTAAATAGCCCACGCCATAAATCCCTGAAGCCAGCGCCACGCAGGCGACCGTCATGAGAAAAAAAGCACTCAAAGGATCCAAACCGACGCTGAGCTCTCCAAAAGGCAGGCGCCAAGG
>PEWW01000128.1:6599-18864 GCA_002779345.1 Candidatus Omnitrophica bacterium CG07_land_8_20_14_0_80_50_8
GGAGGCCGCAAGGGACGCGACGAACACGCCTTCGCATTGTTTTTTAAAACGGCCCAAAAACAAAAGCAAAAATCCTGAAACGCCAAGAATTCCCAGGCCTAAGAGAAAAACTCCCACGCTACGCCCCGCCTTTCTTAGGCGTCTTGCCGTTGGCTTTTCTTTGCAAAATTAAACGAGATTCGATCACAATCACTTCGGCAGTCAGCTCCTCTTTCGAGTCCTGGGCCCGGATCCTCCGCTGAAATCCGGCATCCTGTAAACAGAACGAAAGACGCGACAAAAGCAAAAGATGCGTCTTAATCGACGGACTGACCAGCACAAAAAGAACAGAGACGGGCTGATGGTCAAAAGCGTTAAAATCGACCGGCGATTTCAAGAAACATAACGCCACGAATGGTTTGTCGATATTGAGAATCACCGGATTTCGCAAATGGGGCAGGGCGATCCCATTTCCTACCGCCGTCGATTCCATGGATTCCCTGGCCAAAAACATTTCAAGAATCAATTTTTTATCTACTGCGGCCGGCAACGGCAAAAGATCGACTGCGTTTTTTAAAACCTCTTCTCTATTTTTGCCGTTGACATCATAATAAACACCTCCTATTTTCAGCGCGTCGCCTAAGACCCCTGATTTTTCCAGCTCCCGCTCACCCAGCGCTAAAATATCGGCCGTCAGTTTGATCCTATTTTCAAGCGCCCACTCTAAAAGTTCTATGGTATTAAACCTATACTGCTCGTTTATTTTCGCGCAGGGCATTTGTTTTTTCGCGATCCAGCCATAGATCGTCTTTTCTTCCGCTTGAAAGATTTTCATGATATCGAGCACGGAAATTTGCATTACAATCTTTTCTCCCGTATGAGTTCACGTACCAAACAAAAAATTCACGGGGAGAAACCATCATTCTCCCCGTGGTTTATCGCTTACTGATTGACGATCGGGTTTTGAGAACTTAGCAGTCTGCTGGTTTTTCGGCACACGGTTAGTGAGTGCCTAAACTTCGCTTCCTAAACCTCGAAGCGTTGCTTCCTTATTTTCTGCCTTCAAACTATTTCAACTCATCGTGAAATTATCTTTTCGGCTCTTTCTCTCGAGCTGTTTGAGTTTTAATGGCGGCTTGGGCGACGGCCCTGGATACCGCCGCGACAACCCGCTTATCAAAAATACTCGGCATAATATATTCTTCCCCCAACTGTTCGTCCGAAATAAGTCCCGCAATCACTTCAGAGGCGGCCAATTTCATTGCTTCGTTGATCTGTCTGGCGCGCACATCCAGCGCCCCTCTGAATATTCCCGGAAAAGCCAGGGCATTGTTAATTTGATTTGGAAAATCCGATCGGCCGGTGGCAAAAATGCGGCAAACCTTCAACGCCTCATTGGGATTCACTTCAGGATCCGGATTTGCCATCGCGAATACAATACGCTCTTTCTTCATCAACTGCAAGTCTCTGACGGACAGAATATTCCCGGCGGAAAGTCCTATAAAAACATCCGCACCCGACAGCGCTTCCCGCAAAGTCATGATCGGTTCATTTTCGCGAATACCAGGCAATAAATCGTTCCGGATCAGACCCGATTCGCTGGCATAAACCACACCCTTACGATTGCAAGCGAATAACCGTTGGGCGCCGCCGGTCAAAAGAATTTGACAGCAAGCAATCCCAGCCGCCCCCACGCCGTTTACCACGATACGAACTTTGTGGATATCTTTTTTTACAACTTTCAGCGCATTTTTAAGCGCCGCCAAAAGCACGACCGCTGTGCCATGCTGGTCATCGTGCATGACGGGAATGTCTAAAATCGCTTTAAGCCGGCGTTCAATTTCAAAACAGCGGGGGGCGCTGATATCCTCAAGATTGATCCCGCCAAATACCGGCGCGATATTTTTAACGGTATTCACGATCTCATCGACATCCTGAGTGGCCAGACAAATCGGCCAGGCATCAATCCCCGCAAACTCCTTAAAAAGCATCGCCTTGCCTTCCATCACGGGTAACGCGGCCGCCGGGCCCAAGTTTCCAAGCCCTAAAACGGCTGAACCGTCGCTGACAATCGCCACGCTGTTACTTTTCACCGTCAAGGCGTAAACTTTGGAGGGATCCTCGGCGATGGCCTGCGAAACTCGCGCCACTCCCGGCGTATAGGCCATCGAAAGTTGATTGCGCGTCTTGATAGGAAATTTGCCTTCTACGCGTATTTTTCCTCCAAGATGCAGAAGAAATATCCTGTCGGACGCCGAAACCACCTTTACTTTTTCCAAGGCGTTTAAGCGATCGATCAACTTTTTTCCATGCGCGTCGCTCGCCGCGTCAAACGTGATGTCGCGTATCATCTTTTCTTTGGTCACTTCTACGATATCGATGGCTCCCAAATTCACTTTTTCTTTGGCAAGCAAATCAGCCACCGACGCAAACACACCGGGTTTGTTTTCAAGACTTAGACGCACCGTCAATCGGTAATTAGAATAAGGGCCGTTATCGGGCATGATTATTTTTTTTCCGTTTTGATTTTTTTACTCAACTGCGCTAAAAAGTTTTTTGCCGCCACACGATCAACCTTTTCTATAACCTCTTTTTTGGGCCAAACAGAAGCCGTGCCCTGTGCGCTGCGGACAACTAAAATAACCCCTTCGAGATTTCCGGAATACGAGGCTACGCCTTGACCTGAATTAATGATCCTAATTTTCTCTACCGCACCCATATCGTTTGTTTCGCCCCAGCGAACCACATCCCCGACCTCGATTTTTACCCCGTCTGCCGTCTCTACCATGCACCCACCTCCTGACGTTTAACATACCTCGCGCCGGTTACTTAATTTTTTACCGGAGTTTCAAAAACAACAATTTCATTCGCAAAATTATTACCTTGATCCAGCCGATACCGAATAAAAATATGTTGGCCTACTTTCAAATCCTTAAGCTCGAGCCATTTTCGAGTTTCTGAAACAATACTCGCGCCGGTCTCCACATTCAATGAAACAATTTTATCTCTCATCTGCCCCGCAAGACAGCGCCTGCAAAAAAGCACCAGTTTTCTCGACTCAAGTTCAAAATCCGCGATCAGGCCGTCAACTTCCATCCTTGGAATCAAGGATCCTTTCACGATTCTTCCTTAACGCTTTTTAAAAGTTCCGAGTCGATCTGCAATTTACTTTTGAGAAGATCCGTCAACTTATCTAAAAACCGTACGATCTCATCGTTTTGGACACGATACCATATCGAAGATCCTGCTTGCCGCGCGGCCACCAGACCCCCCTGTCTTAAAACCCCCATGTGTCTGGAAACCACCGGCTGATCCACCCGGAGAAGCTCCGCGAACTGTCCTACGGTGTGCTCTTCATGCGACAAAAGCTCTAATATCTTTAACCGCAAGGGATGGGCCAAAACTTTTAAGAAAGCGGCTTTAATCAAATGGATCTCAGTTTGCACCGGCGATTCCTTGTATTTAAATATTCCAATATAAGAATATATCAAATCAAAGAAAAAATCAAGACGAGATTTCTGGAGAGTGAAAAATGAGGGATTATTCTTTGCCGAGAGTATTAAGAACACGCTCTGATTCTTTGAACTTCTTTCGCAGCATCACCGCGATCGGCCTTAGGACATGAAAAACGTCATGATCTTGAATACTGTAAAACACCATCGTTCGTTCTTGCCGCGATTTCAAGACCCCTGCGTCTCGGAGAGCCAAAAGATGACGGGATAGGCTGGACTGCTGGATCCCCAATTGTTTAACCAAAGCTCCGACACTTTTTTCGCCGTGTTTCAAAATTTCAATAATTTTCAGCCGTAAGGGATGACTCAAAGCCCTTAAGAAATCCGCTTTAATCTTGTAGACGATATCCTGAGATAACTTCTGAGTTTTCATGTCCTTATGATACCGTCTCTTAAACAGGAGTCAAGATTCAAATCGAAATAAGCTCTCGGACCTTTTGTAAAAGTTGCTGGGCCCTAAAAGGTTTACGAATATAGGCATCCGTGCCTGCCGCCACGCCGGAGGCTTCGTCGCTTTCCTGCGCCAGCGCAGTGAGCATAAGGATAGGGATCTTTTGAGTACGCGCGTCGTGCTTCAGGCGCCGGCAAACCTCAATACCGCTAAGTTTAGGAAGCATCACATCCAAAATAATCAAGCTCGGCAACTCGGCCGCCGCCATTTCCAAAGCCGCCATGCCGTCCATGGCTACTAAAACTTCAAAACCCTCGGTGACCAGCCGTTTGTTAACGATCTTAACAATGTTGGGTTCATCATCCACCAACAAGATACGAACCTTTTCGATTTTTTTATAAAAATTTATTGATTTCATTCAGCAACGCTTCCGCGTTAAAAGGCTTGATCATGTAACTATTGGCGCCGAGAACTTTTCCGATCACGCGATCCACGTCTTGAGCCTTCGCCGTAAGCATGATGATAGGCGTCCGGGAAAATTTTTTATCGTGGTCTTCCCTTATGGCTCTGCAAACCTCCGTACCGGACAACTTCGGAAGGCCTAGATCCAGGATCACCAGATCCGGACCTTCGCGTCTGGCCTCGGCCAATCCCTTCTCCCCGTCCGCGGCAACAAAGACATAGAAATCCGACTTGATCAGCCGATAGCTTAAAACCTTGGCTATATCCTCATCGTCCTCAATGAGGAGTATCTTTCTTTTAACTGGGTTTGAAATAACAAGCTCGGTGATTTGCATTTCAAGCGGGCCTTGATCCAGCTTCACCGCGCTTATTCGCGTACATCCGCTTATCCGCGCGTATCAGCAGTTCGTCGATCACACACGGATGGCTGGGGTCAAACGTTTCGATTCCCGCGCTTATCGATAATTTAAATGACTCCGCGGACTTTGCTTGAGACCGTTTCATATTTTCTGACAGACGATCCAGCAAAATATCGGAACTGCTTTCAACGGACTGGATCGCGAGCGCCACAAACTCGTCTTCGCCGATTCTGGCAATAATATCGGACTCCCGGAACGTCATATTCAAAATCTTGGCAAATTCCACAAGCACTTGGTCCCCTGTGCCGTGGCCATAAGTATCGTTGATAGCTTTGAAATTATTAAGATCTATATAGAACAACAAAAATCCGAATTTTGTGCGGCAGGACAATTTGATCTGCTGTTCTGCCAGTGCGACAAAACCCCGCCGGTTATAAAGCCCCGTCAATTCATCGGTCAACGACAGATTTTTTAATTCCATCCGCTGGCGATGGCGTTCAATGGCGTACTGAAGCACCCTTGAGATCACCTACCTGTCGATCCGTCCCTTGACCAGATAGTCGTCGGCACCCTGCCGTACCGCTTCAATCCCGGTAATTTCATCGTCCAGGGCCGTGGAAATCACCACCGGAATTTCCGGCGCGTACGCGCGTACCTGAATCAACGTGTCCAAACCTTTGCTGTCAGGTAAGGTCAGATCCAGTAAAATGATGTCCGTTTTTCCGGCGCTTAAACAGTCAAATCCCTGCCGGAGATCATGCACGTGCTCAATATGAAAAACGGGGTGAGTTGCCTCTAACAGCCTGCGCTTGAGGACATTCGCGTATTCGATATTGTCTTCAATAAACAACACATTGAACGAGGCATGCTTATCGTCAAGCATTGGAAGCCTCCTACTGCTTCGGCGGCGCCGCTTCTTCTGCCGTCAACCACTTCACAGTCACCTGATCCGTCGCCCAGGACTCAAGCAAATCTTCGCTGAAACGCCACTGGTTACCGATCTTAAAACCAGGCAATTTCCCCTTTTGAGCCAAACGATAGATCGTAGTAACATTCACTCCGAAACGTTGCGCCACCTCATCAATAGACAGGTACGATTTCTTGGCCATATTTCACTGTCTGCTTGCTTTTGTCAGTTTATTATTACACTTAGACAATACCATACTTTCATGCTATTTTCAATAGGACACTAACTTTGGCTAAAGTTGACTAAACGATTAATTGACAAGCTTTATTGATTATCCGCGTCTGACGGCTGGGAAGCGTGCTGACTAAACAGCCCTTGAAAGAGACCCGCGGCCGCTCCGACACCGGCGCCGACGAGGGCGCCTTTACCTGCCTTGCCACCTGAAGCAGAGGATGCGATGGCGCCGGTTGCCGCTCCCAAAAGGGCACCGCGAACCATCGGATTCCCGAGAACATCTCTGAGGGATGGGGATGTGGTTTTGGTCGCCGGGTGCGCGTGGATCTCCTCAAAACGCGTCACACGAAGAGCGCGCCAAACACCTGTTTCTTCCTGACGTACTTCGGCGCCAACAGCCTCTTGAGTACGCAGATCTAAAACCGAAGAAATACCGTTTAACCGGGTGCGTTCATCAACGTTGAGGTGCAGTGCGTTCGGATAAGGCCTTCCTTGCGCGTCACAGACCGTGATATCCAGCGCTTGCGAACTGACGCGCGCGACGCGGCCCTCAATGCTATCGGCAAACGCGGCGGCCTGATAAACACCGGCCAAAACTAGGATTAAAGATCCCCAACGAATCCAATTTCTAAGCATCACAAACCCTCCTATGATCTGTTTCATTATCAAGTATCCGCTAACCCGTCAAGCGGCAATCTGTCCAAGAAGCCGATCGATCGTGTCTAATTTTTCAGACAGTTCCAGCCAATTTTTTTCTTCCGCTTCGATCGATTGGAGCAAGAACACCAAACGTTTGTTCCGGAGCGCTGACCAGTGCGCCGAATCCTCGATAAAGTCTTTTTCGGTGATATCTTTTTCTTCTTTGTAGTCGGTCAGGCGTTTTTCGATTTTTTTCAAACGGGATGACAATTTTCTTTTTTCAGCATGAAGTTCTTTTTTTCTTTGATAGACCGCCTCCGCGGTAGAAACGCCGTCATGGACAGGATTGACCTTAGTCTTCTCTTCAATAATCTCTGGTTCTTCGGGAATTTCTGGATGAACCTCGTGGCGCAATCGGTTCGCCAGATGGTACACGTAGTCTTCGTAACTGCCCGGATAACGGCTAACAGAACCGTTATTTACTTCGATGATCTGGGTCGCGACAAGATTAACGAACGTCCGATCATGACTGACAAAAAACAGAGTGCCGGAAAAATCTCTGAGCGCGCGTCCCAACGCTTCGACCGTTTCGAAATCAAGGTGATTGGTCGGCTCATCAAGCAGGATCGCCTGACACTTAGACAGAAGCAGTCCCGCCAGACACACGCGAGCTCGTTCGCCGCCGCTTAAGACGCCGACCATCTTTTTGACGTCATCACCCTTGAAAAGAAAACTGCCGGCCAGGTTCATGATCTCCTGCCGCGTAACCCCGGACGCGGCCTTCTCATAGAGGTGCGTATACACGTCCTGCCGCGGGTGGAGTGTGGCAAACACATGCTGGGCATAGTAACCGATCTTTAAACGGTGCCCCCACTGAACTCGGCCGTCCTTGGGCGTCAAATCTCCGGCGAGCGTCCTTAAAAGAGTTGTCTTGCCCTGGCCGTTGTCCCCGAGTACGGCGACACGGGAGCCCTGTTCGATTTCAAGGTTGACGTGCCGCGCCACGGTCTTTTCCGGATAACCGATAGAAAGATTTTCGCAAACGATCGCGATCCCGCCGTGGTGATCCACCTGCGGAATTTTGATGCGGACGTTACTTAGGGGATGGCCGACTTCGATCGTCCGGAGCTTTTCGATCTGTTTCATTTTCGAGCGCGCCTGGCTCGCCTTGGAGGCCTTGGCGTGGAAACGGTCAACGAATGCCTGGAGTTGTTTTTTCTTGGACGCGATGTTGCGGTTAGCGCTTAAGATGAGTACTTTTTGTTCTTCCTTAAAAACAAGATACGCTTCGACGGGACCGGGGTAAAGCGTCATATCGCCGTTTTCAATTTCGAGTGTGTACTCACAGGTTTTTTTCAAAAATTCGCGGTCGTGCGAGACAATCAGAAACGCGCCGTGATATTCCCGCAGAAAATTTTCCAAAAGGATGAGAGTTTTCAAATCTAGATAATTGGTCGGTTCATCGAGGATGAGAAAATTAGGTTCTGCCAGGAGCATCGAGGCTAGTTTTACCCGCGTGCGGTAGCCGCCGGAAAGTTCGCCTATCCGAGTGGTCAAGAATTCATTTTTGAGTTGAAATTGTCCGGCCACTTCCCCACAGCGCCATTCCGGCTTTCCCGTATAACGCGTCAGAAATGCCATCACCGTTTCGTCAAGCCCATAAGGATCCAGCTGTTCCAGGTAACTTAAACGTAACTGGCGGCTTTTGACAACCGTACCCCCGTCAGCCTCTTCGTGCCCGGTAATAATCTTGCAGAGCGTTGATTTGCCGGCGCCGTTACGACCGATGACGCCGATCTTCTGATTTTCAAGAAAGGACGCCCCGGCGCCGTCTAAAACGACGTGCGTCCCGTACCTTTTTTGAATGTTATTGAGTTGCAATAAAACCTTGGCCATGGCGCAGTATTATACCAGAGACTTATCATAAGTGAATAAACGAATGCCGGGTCTATATCGAACCCTGCCAAGGATAGACTTAATAAAACTCTTTTTTCTTGTATCTTTCCAAAAATATAGGACAATACGGGTCAACCAAAGGATAACTATGAAAAATCAAGGACTCTATCGCGGTGGTGAGAATAAAAAGATAAAAACGTCGAAAGCGGAAAAAGTCTATAATGCGATTCAAGCGATGAAGCGTAAAGCGCTCGCAAACGGGCCAAAAAAAGAAACGACTGCATAGTTTCTGATCCGGTTTGTCATTTCACTTTTGCACTATCAGGCGCCAAAGGACGATTGCGTTTCGGACACACTGTGTAAAACACTTCACAGCGGGCGCCGCAATGCGGGCAAAACCTGAGGCCTGCCTCACGCATCTGTTCCGCAACATTCTTAAGGTGTACGAAAACCGCCCAGCCGATCCAGACGATGCCCAAGACAGCCACCAGCGACAATTCAAATAAAGGCAAGACAAGAAACGGGGGGGTCAAAAACCACGGCCCCCGGCGGCGCCATTCGAACGCTTCATCGCGCGCGAGTTTTTAACTGACCTACTCTTTTTTACTTTTGGGGACGTGGCAGGTACCGGCGGTGACTGCACGGTCGTGCGTGGTTTGCTGAACGGCTTCGAAGGCATGGCCACCGGCGTGAGAACCGGATAAGGCTTGCCCCTAGCCTCTTGCCTGCCGGCAGGCAGGGACTTGCGTCTGGCAAAACACTCCTTACAATAGACCGCACGGTCTTCGGAAGGTTTAAAAGGGACCTCGCAGACTTTATGACAGTCCGCACAGATCGCCTCGTATAAAACCCTGTCGCGGTGCGGCGGCTGATGGGTTTTGAAACTCTGAAAAGGTTTAGATTGATCACCGTTTCCGGCGGGTCTTCCTGCTGTTTGAGCAACCACAATATCCATCTTTTTTTCTAAACTAACGAGCCGATCCACGAGTTTGGCTATCATCCCCTCCAAATAGGGATCGACCTGCGGCGCCGCGCCTGCCCTATGCTTAGACTTTGGGCTTTTTTTCATAACTCTCCTTTAATAATTTGTTGATTACCATGCATCGCTTTTGCGCTCAGAGTCTCACTGCTTGAACCAAGCCTTAATAGCTTGGGCTCTATCACCCTGAATTTCTATAACGCCGTTTTTCACGGTCCCGCCTGTGCCAAAAACGCCTTTAAGCTCCCGGGCGATGGCATCAAGCTTGTCCGAGCCATAGGTATGAAGACCCCTAATGACAGTGACTGTCTTTCCTGCTCTTTTTTCCAAACGGATCTTAGGACTCGGCGATTGCCCCACAGGCCTATGCCGTCCGATTGGTCAGCGGTTTTTGTTTCCAGCGCCGATGGCCCCAAGACCATTGCTCCGGATATTCACGAATCTTGGATTCCAGTATTTCGTTTAGACGTCTTGTCGTCTCAGGCTCCCAGTTCGGTCCGTTCGACAAAGGCACTTCCGGCAGTACTTGAATGTCGTATTGACCCACCTTTTTTCTTAAGCAATAAATGGGAATTAAAGCGCAGCCGGTTTTTTTGGACAGCCGCGCCGGAAGAGACGTGGTCGAAGTGATTTTACCAAAAAAATCGATCCACATGCCGTCGCTTCCATCCCACTGGTCTATCACGACTGCCACCGTAAAATTTTTATGCAATTCGACCAAGGTCTGCCGGATAGCGTTTACCTTAGGGATAGGCACGGTGTCAATTTCTCTGCGTAGTCTATCAATCATTTTATCAAGATAGGTATTTTTTATTTTTTTCACGATCACCCCGTGCGGAACCTGACTGAGATGGCCCGCAAATGCGATATACTCCCAAGCGCCCAGGTGCGACGCGACAAAGATCACGCCTTTCCCCCTCGACAAGGCCTCCTCGTAATATTGCTTCCCTGTCGTGGTGAACCGGCCTGGGGCATTTTTCTTAATTTTTTTTATTAAAAATAATTCCAGAATTGAAAGCGCGCTGCTTTCAAAACACTTTCGAGCGATCCGTCTTTTTCTATCGGCGGAAAGCGTATCTCCGTAAGCGATGGTCAGATTGGCGAACGCGATATTTCTTCGTTTAGATGAAACATAATAATACAGATCCCCCACACGGGTTATGACCCAGCCGGACAACGGTAAAGGGATCAAATTTAGAATAAAAAATAGGGCCTCAACCGCGTAAAATTCAAATAAGTAAACCATCATACTTCTCAGCAGTCCTTCCGAAGCTGTCTAGTAAAGTCATTCAAATACTTACCTATAAAACGGCTAGTGTGCGGCGTTCGATTCGGAGGTCTCGCACGGGGTTGCCTCCCCAGACGCCTTTCGGCGGGATTTTAGTGCCTTTTGGCAGGTAACTGCAGGGCGAAAGTGAGGCCCCATCGCCAATTTCACAATCAGGCATAATCACGGAGCCTAGACCTATAGAGACGTTATTCCCAATCCGCGTTGGCGCCAGTCTTATGAAGCCTCTCTCGGAGGCATGACAGATCAGAGCCACGCCGCCCCCAATCAGGACATGGTCTCCGATCTCGAGCATCGAGAGATCCGCCAGACCCGCCGTGTTGACATTCACGCCTTTACCTATTTTGGCGCCCATCAAGCGGTAAAAAAGCGTCTGAAAAGGAGAAAGTCTCAAAACGTCCAGAAAAGCGCTGTTTGCCAGAAGTATCAGGCTGTTGTAACCCATCCACTGAAGGCAAGCCGTGGAATGGATAGTGTAAAGGCCGGGAGCGATTTTGAAATTAAACAGTTTCACGGCTAAAACACAAACGAAAATAAGGACAGTGCCAAAAATAAAGTAACCGAAGGCTACGGAAAAAGAAAGCGATAATACCCTCATCCAGAGGGGGTGGATCCCCGCCATTTTCCAAATACCGAAGAAAAAGAACAACATAGGGAAAAGACTCAAGCCCAGCACCCCCACCGCTAAAAGGTGCAGAAACCATATCCATAGATTAAATCGGGCGGCTTCCCAACGGCTCCGCTTCGCCTTCTTTTCTTTAGTCTCCATAAAGGTTAGTGTAGCATATTTCACTTCTTGCTTCTATTTTCCAATGGTGATAGATTGGTTTTTTATGAAAATCAAAGAAAGAAACATTTTTATCAGCGGGGGTTCGCGCGGCATAGGAAGAGCCATTTCGCTTTCGCAGGCCGAAAAGGGCGTGACGCTTTTCATCAATTATCTGCGTGACGACGAGGCGGCAGCGCGCGCCAAAAAAGAGGCCGAAAAAAAAGGCGCGCGAGTTTTTCTCCTGCCGGGAAATGTCGGCGACCCGGACACGATCCTTTCGCTGTTCAAATCGATTCAGGAAAAAACAAACCGTCTCGACGCCGTCATTCACAATGCCGCGCTGGGAGTCTTTAAACCGGCCCATCAACTGCGCGAGAAAGATTGGGATATCTCGCTTGATGTCAATGCCAAAGCCCTTTTGTTTTTAAGTCAATCCGCTTTGCCCTTAATGAAACAGCACGGCGGAAAAATTGTCGCTATTTCAAGCCTCGGCTCCACCCACTTCACGCCTCATTACGGCGCGATCGGGATCTCCAAGGCCGCGCTTGAGTCGTTGGTTCGTTACCTGGCAGTGGAGCTGGCCCCCTACAAAATTCATGTGAATGCCGTCTCCGGAGGTTTGATCGAGACAGATTCTTTAAAGAGGTTTCCTGATTTTCACAAGATGAAGAAAGAATTTTTACGCCGCACTCCGGGGGGTCGTCTGGGCAGCCCAGAGGACATCGCAGACGCCGTTTCATTTCTCTTGGGCCCCAAATCCGACTGGTTTTACGGACAAACCCTGATCGCCGACGGTGGCTATTCTCTCTTTTAACGCCCTGGGTGCCTATTGTCTGATCTTTATTTCGCT
>PEWW01000142.1 GCA_002779345.1 Candidatus Omnitrophica bacterium CG07_land_8_20_14_0_80_50_8
GCAGGTGACCAGGCGCCCGCCGCGCGCCAGACAGGAAATACTTTTGTCCCATACGTCCGGACCGATATGTTCAATGACCACGTCCACTCCGCGACCCCCCGTCAGACGTTTGATCTCCGCGGCAAAATCCTTGGTTTTATAAAGAACGATTTCGTCGGCGCCTAGTTTCTTAGCGCGCGCCACTTTCTTGAAATCGCCGACCGTCGTAAAAACCTTGGCCCCTAAAAATCGCGCCAGCTGAATCGCCGCGCACCCCACGCCCGATCCTGCCGCATGTATCAAAACCGTCTCGCCGGGTCTCACGCGAGCTCTAGTCACCAGCATGTGATAGGCCGTCAGCGACGTCAGGGGAACCGCCGCATACTCTTCGAACGAATAACGTTCCGAGATGGGAATCACAAAACGCTCATGCGCGACGGTTCGTTCCGCATAACCGCCCTGACTTTGGAGCCCGAAAATTTGAAAATCCTTCGAATAGCTGTCTCTGGACTCAAGCGCCTCCACGGCATTATTTAACAATTGACCGGGCGCCACGATCACACGCTCTCCCTTTTTGAAGCGCCGGACGCCTTTTCCAAAATCCAAAACAACCCCGGCCACGTCAGATCCCGAAATATGCGGCATCGGAATAGTAACACCCGGGAGCCCTTGTCTCATCCACAGATCCAGGTGATTCAGCGCGCAGGCCTTGACCCCAATCAAAACGTCGTTGGGACCGACAACGGGTTCCTTGAATTCTCCGTATTTTAATACTTCGGGTCCACCGTGAGATTCAAAATAGACTGCCAGCATAGAGTTAGAGATAACTCTTGATTAATTCCACCAACAATCGCACCCCGACGCCGGTGGCGCCTATCGGAGAAAGGGGCTTGGCGCCTCCCTCATTCCATGCGGTACCGGCCACATCCAGGTGGGCCCAGGATGGGGTGTGATCCGCGAATTCTTTTAAAAACATTCCGGACGTGATAGTGCCGGCGTATTTTTTGCTGATATTTTGAATGTCCGCGTAAGTCGCCTTGATGAGATCCGCATAGGCTTCCCATAAAGGCAATTCCCAACAGCGTTCACCGGTGGCCTCGCCCGCAGCCTTTAACTGTCGGACAAGCTCCGCGTCCGTTCCCATTAAACCGATCGCCAAATCCGCAAACGTCGCGGCGCAAGCGCCGGTCAGCGTCGCGATATCAATCACGGCCTTGGGTTTATAGCGCGCCGCATAGCTTAGGGCGTCCGCGAGAATCAACCGGCCTTCGGCGTCGGTATTCAAAATTTCGACGGTCTTCCCGTTCATGCATCTGATAATGTCCCCCGGTCTCTGGGCGCCGGCGCCGGGCATATTCTCGCAAACCGGCGCAAGGGCCACCACTTTGATAGGAAGTTTAAGATCCGCGATCACCTGCATGACACCCATAACCGCCGCGGCCCCGCACATATCGAATTTCATTTTATCCATATCGTTTGACGGCTTGATTGAAATGCCTCCGGTGTCAAACGTGATTCCTTTCCCGACCAGGACCAACGGTTGTGAGAATTTTGGGGACTTCACGTGATTTTCCAAAATAATAAATTGAGGCTCATGGATACTGCCTTGAGAAACAGCCAACAGGCCGCCCATCCCAAGACGCTTAATTCGGGACTTACCCAACACTTGGCACGTCAGGTGATGTTTGGAGGCCATGGCTTTGGCACTTTGGGCGAGTTTCTGTGGAGTCATCACGTTCGCGGGTTCGTTCGCCAAATTTCTTGCTAAAAAAACACCCGTGCTGATAACCTCGGCCTCCGCCAAAACTTGGCCCAACACGCGCGCATTTTTTTTATCTGCCGCAAAAAGCTCAAAATTCTCGATGCAAGATGCCGGAGACGGTTTTGATTTGTACTTGTCGAAACGATAGGTCGCCAGACGAGCGCCGCAGACGGCAGCGCCTGCGATATCGGCCAAAGAAAAATTCCCGCGGATCGTATCCAAATCCAGACGCAGGCTTTTGGCTTGCAGCAGCTTAGTCTGCGACAACGATTTCGCGGTCAGACGACGAACCCGGTCAAGCGAAAACCCTTCCTTTTTTCCGACCCCGATCAAAAGCAGCGATCTGGCCGTCTTAAAAAAAAGACCGGGAACCAGGAAAACATCCCCGAAGGTTCCTTTAAATTTTTTTACCGACAAGCGCTTGTAAATCTTTTCCTTTGCGGCAACGTCTAAACTCGAACACTTGTCGAGAAAGCGTTTGTCGTTTTCAAAACAACCCACCGCCAAAAGATCGGCCGGCTCCAGGGGTTGTCCCGAACACCGCGCATAAATTTTCATGAGGCGCTCCGCGTTTCGTCGACAAAATGAACACGCACTCTGACAGACCCGTTCCTGGGCCGCGGCATGCCCTCCACGATGTTTAAGGCCTCGGTCCTTGAAATCTTACGGGGAAAATCAAGCCTAATCAAAAACTCATGAGAAATTTTGACGCCTTTTTTTCTCAAGGCCACCAGGCTGTCGCCAAATTTCTTGGCGCCCTCCATCGCGTCGCCTTTCAATTCAAGCTCCAGAGAATGAATCGCGCCGGATTCCTTCAAACGGCCGGCCACATGTTTCTTCACGTCCTGCGGAAGCATAAAACTATCGCTCTCTATCGTTTCGATCATTATAATTTCCCCTTGAGGACTTTATCCGTGATGTCACACGACAAAGCCAAAGTGATTATATTACAAATAAATTTGAAATGGCAAATAAAATAAGGCGACGAAGCCCGCAACGACGCGGAGGGAGCTTTGTGGGCAGACGGTTAGGTGTGGATGGGTTCGGTGGTCAAAAGCGGCGTCATGTCGCCGGGCTCCCGGTAGCCCAATTTTATTAAAAAATCCCGAATGAGTTGCTCCTCGATATGCGTGCAAAGCTCGTGCTCCATCGTCTCGCAAATAATTTGTCCCCCGCCGACCATCCCGTGGCCGCCGGCCGTCCCCTTTTTTCCGATCAGACGCCTTAAGAAATTTCCCGCGTCACCTTTCGTGTTCGTGGTACGCACGGAAACGATAATCTTCTCGGGGGTTCGTCCGATGCACATAGACCAATTGATCCGCTCGACCTTGAGCATAAAGTCCGCGATGAACGCGACAAAATCAGGATTTTCTATTTCGCCCAACGAAGACGCGATCGCGTTCTTATAGATAAAACTATGATGGAGGGCGCGGTTTAGGGTGATGAAATAATCTCGCGAAAGTTTCGGGTGTTCGATACTGGCTAAAAGTTTTTTATTGCTCTTCGGGAAAAGCGCCAAATAAGCTTGGATATCTTTTTCCCCCGCTTCCCGGCCCAGGTCCTGGGTCTCAGAACTGATCCCGTAAGAAAGCGCCGTCGCCAGCGTCGAAGATATCTCAAGCCCGCTTTCCAAAAGGTATTCGGTTAAAATGGTCGCGGTGGCGCCGTAATCTATACGAATATCGACAAAATCCGCTTTGGTGGTTTTCCTTAAAGGGTGGTGGTCTATGATAATAACGGCCTTTTGCCTCTTGGGGAGCGAATTGTTGCCGGTGCCCGGCTGCATATCCACGACCGCGAAATTCACCCCGCGCTTAAAATCGGAATCCTTAAGCGGAGTCACCCGAAGACCCAGTACGCGGATCATCGCGCGATTTTCGGCCCGTCCGACAATACCGCTGTACTTCACCGCCGTGGGAATTTTGAATTTGCTGTTAACCAGATAGGCCAGCGTCACCGCGCTAGAAACGGCGTCGGGGTCAGGGTTGTCGTGCGTCAACACGATCAGGCGTTTGGTATTTTTAAGCGCTGCTTCCATTTTTTGGAAGCACTGCTGAATTTCTTCGGGTTCGGTCAACATGGCACCGGTCAATAGCGCGGGCAGTTGGGATCCACGTCCCGGGACCAGGCGTCAATGCCTCCGGCGAGATTCCAAACTTTTTTGAACCCGGCTTTTTGAAGGAATGCCACGGCCTTGGCGCTTCGGCCGCCGAAATGACAATGCATGACGATCTCATCCGCGCTGTCAAGCTCATGAACCCGTTCCGGAATACTGCCTAGCGGAATAAGTTTCGCGCCGGCGATCCGGTTGATCTTGAACTCCGAGGGTTCTCTGACATCGATCAGCACGAATTTTTCCCGACGATCCATCTTTTTTTTAAGTTCCAACACTGTGATCTCGAGAATGCCTTTCGCGGACAGGTCATTTTTTTCCTCCGCGCCGCGTGTCAGGCCGCAAAAAGCCTCATAGTCAACAAGCTCTTTGATGGTCGGGTGTTCACCGCAGACTGGGCATTTGGGATTTTTTCTGAATTTAACTTCTCGAAAATTCATCTTAAGCGCGTCATAAAGTAGAAGCCTTCCGATCAACGGCTCCCCCTTGCCCAAAATCAGTTTGACCACTTCCGTCGCTTGGATAACGCCGATCACACCGGGAAGAATTCCCAAGACCCCGCCTTCCGCGCAGCTAGGAACCATCCCGGGCGGCGGAGGTTCCGCAAAAAGACAACGGTAGCAAGGGCCCTTGCCGGGATAAAACACCGTCGCCTGTCCGTCGAATCTAAAAATACTTCCATAAACAAAAGGTTTCCGGGTGAAAACACACGCGTCATTCACCAGATACCGCGTCTGGAAATTATCGGTGCCGTCGATCACCATTTCATAGTCCTTTAATATTTCCAACACGTTGTCCCGGGTGAGCCTTTCATCATAGGTGACCACTTTTACGTTCGGATTGATCTCGGCTAAACGTTTCTTTGCCGATTCGACTTTGGGTTGATCGACGTCGGAGGTCCCGTGAATGATCTGGCGTTGGAGATTGGAAAAATCGACCTTATCAAAATCGACCAATCCCAAGGTTCCTACGCCCGCCGCCGCCAAATAAAGCGCCGCGGGCGAGCCTAAGCCGCCGGTGCCTATTAAAAGAACATTAGCGGCCTTGAGCTTTTCCTGGCCCTCGACACCCACTTCAGGCATGATCAGGTGCCGGCTGTATCTTAGAATTTCGTCCTGAGTCAAAGTCATAGTCACCTCTTGTTATAAAATTATGCGAATCAGTATTCTATCATAACCAAAGCCATGGCTGTCTAAATTAGCTTCACATCCTGGCCCTTGAGCGCCTAGCGAAGGGGAAGGATATGAGAGCAAGACCCTTCGGCAAAAAACGCCTCAGGATGACGGTTTGTGCCAAAGTTAATCGGTTAGGTTCCCCAAAACTGCCGATGCGTTTCGTAACAGCCCCGAAAGTTTGGCCCTTTTGAGCGGACTGCCCTGAAAGGCCTTTTGAAATTCTCCGTCTTCCTTTATCGATTGGACTTTTTTGAGGTCAAGCCAAGTGCCCGCCTTTTTTTCGGGATAAAATTCAGGATGCCGGGTGGTTTTCGCGCGACAATTGTGGGGGCACACTTCCTGACAAACGTCGCATCCAAAAACCCATTCTCCAATCTGGCCGGGCGGCAAAAATTCGTTTCTATTCTCAATGGTTAGGTAAGAAATGCATCGCCCGGCGTCCAATGAAGTGTCGTCCAAAAGCGCGGACGTGGGACAGGCTTCGATGCAAAGCCGGCATGACCCGCAACGGCCCGCTTGAGGCTTGTCATGCGCTAACTCCAGATCCGTAATTAAACTTGCCAAAAAAACCCATGAACCGTAATCCCTGGTAATAAGATTGGTATTTTTTCCGAAAAAACCCAAACCCGCTTGCTGGGCGAACGCCCTTTCCAAGAGGGGGCCGGTATCGACGTATGATTTTATATACAGGGGCGCACGGCCGTGCGCCCCTGTTTCAACCTCGATGAATTTTACCAATCGTTTTAATTTTTTCTCAATCACCTTATGATAATCAGCGCCATACGCGTATTTGGCCACCTTGCCTACGGCCGCATCTTGTGGTTTGGGATCCTGGGGGTGATAATAATTAACGGCTAGTGAGATGACCGATCGGGCTTTTGGAAAAATT
>PEWW01000171.1:0-5916 GCA_002779345.1 Candidatus Omnitrophica bacterium CG07_land_8_20_14_0_80_50_8
CTTGATCTTTTCATCGGGATCGTCGAACGCCCAACGGTCGATAAAATGCACCGACCCGATGACATAGTCATAAGGAAAAGCTCGAAGAATGGCTTGGGTTTTTTTCTCAAAACCAGGAATGAAATCCGCCTCCAGAGCCAGTTTAATCGTAAGATTTTTGTATTGATTCTGCACGCGACGAATCATCTCGTGATACAACGGTAACTGGGAATAACCCATCGTATAACGGGCGTCTTCATGCGCGACCAACGGCGCATGGTCCGCGAAACCTATCTCAGACAGACCCTTTTTAAGCGCCTGTTCCACGTATTCTGCCGGCTCGCCCACCGCGTGGCCGCAAAGCGGCGTGTGGTTGTGATAGTCAACTTTGGGTAACATGATTTATCTCACAAATCTTCCCGGCGACAACGCCTTGACCAACGCAGGTTCGCGTTTCCTTCCTAAGATCAAATCGCTCGCGAAATCTCCAACCGCAAAACTTGTCGTCATGCCGTGACCGCCGAGGCCGGCTACCCAAAAAAATCCTTTGAGGCGAGAGTCTTCTCCTATCACGAAGCGGCTATCCGGCGAGATAGTTCTTAGGCCGGATTTGATACTCTTGATCGAAACGAGCCTAAATTGGTTTGAAAAACCATTCAATTTTTTTCGAAGCGCGCTCTCCGCTTTAGGATCATTCGTCTCTTTTTGGACCGTCAGGGTTATATTTTTCATCCGCCTCGTATCGCAAGCGCTTAAAAGTAATGATCGCCCTTGAGGACGAAAATAAAAATTACGGGTCAAATCCCAAACAAACGGCCATGAAGCGCTGAACGGGTCAAACGGTTTGGCCAGCAATAGATGCCGGCGATAGGCTCTAAGCAAAATCGGCGCAGCTTCAGCTTCGTGAGCGACTGCCCCTGCCCACGCGCCGGCCGCGTTCACAATCCGACGCGTCAAAAATGTCTTATCGCCCGCCGCGACGCGGAAATAACGCCCTTCTTGTTTGATGGATTTTAACGTATGCCCCAAGAGTACCGGCACTCGTCTTTTTTTGAGCGCGTTATAAAAACCGTGTATCAAAGCATCGATGTCAATCATCGCGTCACTGGAGCAAAAGAGGGATTTTTTAAAATCACCTCCTTCCAAAAGCGGCACGCGCGTTACCGCTTCCTCATGCGAAAACCATTGGGCGGTCAACCCCTCATTTTTTAAAATCGACGCTGTTTTTTTTAATTCATTGATTTCTTTATCTTTCGCCAACAAAAGCGAGCCGTTGGGCACAAGCCTCGTGCCCGTCCATCCTTTTTTTTCACACTGGGCCAAGCACCGCCTGCCTTGACAGGCGAGCTTCGCTAACACCGGATCCGCGATCGCCTGGCGAATCATACCGGCGTTCCTTCCGGACGCGTGACCGCCAAGCTTTGGATCGTGCTCAATCACCACCAGGCGTTTGACCCCCTTTTTCGATAAATGATAGGCCGTCGAAAGTCCGGCGAAACCCGCGCCAACAATCAACGCATCGAGCGCATCATTTCTAAATTTACGTGTCATTTGGTCCCTTCTTTAATGAAAGCGTCCATTAATTCGTAGCCTTTTTCAATGAACCTGCCGGACAATCCGGCTGTTTTTTCTGAGAATTTTTTAGGGCCTTTTTGTTCTTTTCGCCGATCGTAAATCAAGAAAGGCACCGGACCGGCCGCATGCGTCCGTGACTCTACACAAGTTTGGTGATCCGATACAATCATAAGCCGGTAATCTTTAAATTCTGAAAGGCTTTTTCGCAAGGTGCCGATCACCAGGCGATCCACATCCTCAATCGCCTTGATTTTAAGTTTCAAATTGCCTATATGCCCGGCTTCGTCGGGTGATTCGATATGGACGATCACAAAATCACGGCTTCTTAAGGCATTGACCGCGTATTCGGCCTTGCCGATGTAATTGGTGTCGAAATACCCTGTCACTCCGGGCACACGGATGACATCGAGTCCCGCGTGAATCGCTATTCCCTTTACAAGATCAACCGCCGTAATCACCGCCCCATGAAAACCATACCGCTTAAAATACGAAGGAAATGCAGGGGAATGACCTTGGCCCCAGCACCAGATCATGCTGGCCTGCCCCTTTCCGTCAAGCAGACGTTTCTTATTGACCGGATGATTTTTAAAAAGCTCACGCGATTCCTCCATAAGATCTATCAAAAATTTTGCTTCCGGGCCCTTTGGAAAAAAATTTTGATACGCTTGCCCCATGACGTCATGCGGAGGCGTACACACGATGCGGTCCATGTCATGGGCTGGGTCTTGACAAACCATGAGATTTCTATACCCCGTGCCATGCCCCGGATAGAAACAAATTTTGGCGGGACCTTTTGCGGTTAATTTTTCATTCAAAGATTCAAGAAGGTTCCTTGCCTCGCCTAGACTGATGTGGTCGGCGCTAAAATCTTCAAGAAGGTCCCCTTCCAGAGTAACGAGATTGCACCGGAAAGCGATTTCGTTGGCTTCTAGCTTTATCCCATGTTCAGCTGCCTCCAGCGGGCCCCGGCCCGTAAAATATACGGCCGGGTCGTAGCCAAAAATGCTCATACAGCCAATGTCCGTGCCGGGCGTAAATCCTTTGGGAATGTTACAGCTTAAGCCCGCCATCCCGTGGCTTGAGTAATAATCCATCTCCGGAGTCGCAGCAGCTTCAAGCGGGGTTTGGCCGCCTAAGGATCCGACGGGTTCGTCACCCATTCCATCGAGGATAACGACAATGTATTTCATTTCACCGGCACCTTCCCTGCTAACTGACTAATGCCTCAAGATCTTTGAGCAAGTTTGCTTTATCTTTTTCTGAATTACGGATCGCGCAGCCCGCGGAATTGTGATGTCCGCCGCCGCCGAAATTTTTCGCGACGTTCGCGATGTTAATCCCGTATTTGGATCGAAGACTGACCCTAAACTTTTTCTTTTCCGTTTCTCTGAAAACCACGGCAATCTTGACGCCTTCAATAGACCGCAAATCATCCGCGACCGCGTCCACATCCGAAATATGCGCGCCAAAGCGCTTAAAATCATTTTGATAAACCGTAGACCAGGCGACCACGCCGCTAGCGGAGAAACTCGCGTTCATCATGGCGTACCCTGAAAGTTTTGCCACCGACCGGCTCTTTTTCCAATAAGACTCCTCGATCAGGCGCTGCATATCCACGCCCTTCCTTACCAGACGGCTGCAAATATCAAACGTCTTAGAGCGAATGTTCGTGAACCTAAAAGAGCCGCTGTCTACAATGATTGAGGTCAACAAACAGGTCGCGATCGCCGGCGTGATCTCTACTTTGAGGACTTTGATCAGTTCGTAAACAATCTCACCGACCGCCGTGGCCTCTTCTTCGACTAATTGGATTTTTCCGAACGAGTCCCCGAAATCGTGGTGATCTATTTGAACGGTGGATTTAGAACGGAAAAATGACGCGCGAAGGGACCCTAATTGGGTCACACTGCCGCAGTCCACCGCAACAGACACATCCGCCGTTTCATGAGTGTCGGTCAATATCAATTCACTGCCGGGTAGGAACTGAAAACGCGGCGGTACACTGTCCTGGCACAATAGGACAACCTGTTTGCCCATCAATATAAAAGTATGCCCCAACGCCAAGAGACAACCGATGGTGTCTCCATCAGGATTTACATGAGAGACGACAATAATTTTGTTAGCATTTCGAATAACCTTTATGGCTTTCGAAATATTTGTGTATAAACCCGTTCCCATATTTTATAAGTCATTGCAAATAATATAATTAAAAAAATTAAATCGACGGACAAACCACCTCTTAGGGCTTAAGAGGCTCCATAGGATTCACCTTACCAAATGCCCCCGAGGAAATCAAGAATATATGACTTTAAATGACCAAGCACCCATCAATAGATAAACTCCAATGACCAAATCCCAAATAATAACCAATGACCAAATTCCAAACACCAAAGGTTCGGTTATTGTTTGACTGGTTTACCGGTTATTGGAATTTATTAATTTAAACCCTTTAACACTTCAGCTATTTGACGGGATTGGGTGTGAATGACACAGGTGCCGTTCGGGTTCTTTTTAAGATATTTTTGATGGTATTCTTCGGCGGGATAAAACTCAGCGGCCGGTTTCACTTCGGTGACGATCCGGCCCTTAAAGACCTTGGACTTGGCCGGCCTCTCGATCGTCTGCTGAGCCAGTCGTTCCTGGATGCTGTCATAATAAAAGATGGCTGAACGGTACTGTGTGCCGATATCGTTCCCCTGTTGGTTGGGTGTTGTGGGATCGTGAGTGCTAAAGAAGGTTTCCAGCAACTTGGCATAGGTGATCTTTGACGGATCAAACGTGATCTCGATGGATTCGGCATGGCCTGTCTTTCCCGTACAAACCATTTCATAGGTAGGATCACTGACGCGGCCGCCGGTATAACCCACGCGCGTCGAGACGACGCCGTCCATTTCCCCGAAAAGTTTTTCCATGCCCCAAAAACAACCGCCGGCAAAAGTCGCGGTCTCGATTGATGTCTTCATGGATTCGGCTCTCGCAATCTCCGTAAAATTCTGACATAAAACAAGGACAGCTAAAATACCCAAAACATATTTCATTGTAAACCTTGTATGTTTTCCTCCCCTTACGAAGGGGAGGCGGCCGCCAAAGGCGGCCGGAGGGGTCGGTAGGGGCGCACGGCCGTGCGCCCCTACAAACCTCCCCTAGCCCCTCCTTCGTAAGGAGGGGCAACTTTATATTTCTCACAAACCTTGTAGAAATTGCAATAATTACACAATCGGGTATTGGTCGTGAACGCGAAATTTTCCCGGGGTTTTGGAATATTTTTTCCGACGTCGCTTAAAAGTTCGCGCATGGCACGAATACTCGCTAGCATCGTCTCTTGGGTGCCTTGGATCAACGCGTCATTGACCGCCTTTTCGCTTACGACCGGCGCGCGATCCGTCAGATAAAACAGGAACGCCTGAATATCAGAAACCGGAATCTCCCACCGCTTCATCGCGTACATCGCATAGGCGCCGATTTGAACCGTGGCTGCCTCATGGTCGTTTTTGCCGGTCTTCCAGTCAAAGATCTCGATTTTACCGTTTTTTTGCCTGGCAAAATCAAGTTTGACGTAGATCTTGGCGTCCGCGAATTCGAATTCTTCCAGATCCTCGATCACAAGCCAAGCGTTCTTATCGTCCGCGGCCATTTCTTTAAAAAGAGCTGACCCATAAAAGTTTTTTAGACATTCGGCCGAGCTGTCGTGAAACTCCTTCCAAACCGCGTCAGAAATTTCTCTTTCATATTCGTGCTCAAAAAGACCCAAATTTTTCTTAGGGTCATCCCAGTATTTTTTAGCCTTGGAAGATCTATAATCGCATCTCATAATCTGCGTCAGACGCGCAAGCGCGGTATCAAGCGTGACCGGTTGGCCGATCTTTAAGGATTTCAGGACGTCTTCGATAACATGATGAACCGTCTCGCCCTTCCAAGCCCAACGGTTCTTCAGATTCTTTAAAACATAGGCCATGCGCGCTTCTTTGGGGGCGTTCCGGTCCCAACCGCCCCACGAAGCATAGCGGTTATAAAAATATTTTCTCTGACACTCCCTGAATTCTTCGTCACGGGATTTGGACCAGGAGAAAACATTTTCTATCATGGCGCGCTATGAATTGGATTATTTACGGGAATTAGGTTTATCAAGGGGTAGGGCATCCGTCACGGCGTTGCCGAACATCGCGGCGGTTCCGGCTAATCCGGATCGCTCTGCTTCTTTCTGCCAAAAGCCCTTCGCGCGGGCAGTCTCCGGAAGGTTGTTTTTTTCTCTTTGAGTTTTCTTATATTCTTTTAATTTCTCGTACTCGGGAGTGCCCGCTTTGGCGGCTAGCGCAAATCCCGAGAAACTCACTAAAAATAGCAGAACAAAAAAAACAATCG
>PEWW01000171.1:6011-8386 GCA_002779345.1 Candidatus Omnitrophica bacterium CG07_land_8_20_14_0_80_50_8
TTTTCAAAACCCGGATAGCAAGTCGCTTTTTTTCCTTCCAAAATCCCATTCGGCGCCAAAACAACCGCCGGGGACGCGCAGATCGCGGCAATTATTTTTCCGGCTCTTTTCATTTTCTGCAAAAGATCCTTCAACGCCTCCGATTGGTTTAAATTCGCCGCTCCCGGCATGCCCCCGGGCAATACCACCGCGTCGGGGATACCCTGATACTGTTCAAGCATCAGATCCGTTTCGACCGTGATGTCATGCGCGCCCGTCACCTCACGCTTGCCGACACCGGCGACGATCACCTCGATCCCCGCACGACGCAGCACATCGATCGGCGTCACCGCTTCGATTTCTTCAAATCCGTCCGCTAAAACGATCAATGCTGTTTTTTTCATGCGTTCACCTGATGATCCCTGTCTCAAGCCACCGGTACTTGCCTTCCAACATCTTCCGTCCTATCCCATATATCATTTTATCATTATTTTGACGCTGTGACTTAAATTCTCTCTGGATACGGAAAGTCGCCTCGTGGCAAAATAGGTCAGCGAGTTCTTCGGGTCCCCGATCTTGAGGGTTCCGGACAGTGAGACTGGCCGCTCGGGAACAGGCGGCGGCCATGGCGAAAAGGTCCGTGCCGATATTCACGAATCGAAAAAGGATCTGCTGACGCTTCTCGAGCCCCTGCTGATGTTTAACCATCGCATGGAACAACCCGCGCGCCAGGCGATGACTCATTTTTTCGATGAAACGAATGTGCCGCTTAAGTCTCGAAGAAACCCCGGCAGATCCTTTCCAACGATCCAGATAAATCCATTGGCTGGGATACCAACTTGTGTAATAAAACCCCGCTTCAAAAAGCTTTTTCATTTTTTCAGGAAAACCCGTCTTTGAGCTTAGGATCGGCAGTATACGGCGAAGGTGCGGATCCATCGCCTCGCGCGCGATAAAAAGATGCATGATCTCACTGGTGCCTTCAATGATAAGATTGATCCGGGTGTCGCGCAAAAATCGCTCAGCCGCGATAGGCTCCTCGCCGCGGCCCTTCAGAGAATCCGCCGTTTCATAGCCCCGTCCGCCGCGGATCTGAACGGTGTCATCCGCGATGCGCCAGGCGGCCTCCGTACAAAAAAGCTTCGCCATCGCCGCTTCAAGGCGAATATCTACTTTTGCCTGATCCACAAGCGCCGAACAAAACCATGTCATGCTGTCCATCGCGAAAGTCGTCGCGGTCATCAGGGAGATCTTGGCCGTTATTGCCTCGTGATAGCCTACCGGCTGCCCCCACTGGACACGTTTCTTAGACCATTCTCTGACGATCACCAGTGATTTTCTCGCCATCGCGGCACAGGCGGCAGGCACCGTCAATCTCCCTATATTCAGAGTGACCAGCGCAATTTTTAATCCTCGCCCCAACCCGCCGATGATATTCTCCTTGGGTACTTTGACATTGGTAAATCGGATCAGTCCATTTTGGATCCCTTTGAGGCCCATGAACATACAGCGGTGGACCACTTCGAAGCCGGGCATGCCCTTTTCCACAATGAACGCCGTGATCTGGGTTTTTTCTTTTCCGTTCACGATCTTGGGGGGAGTTTTCGCCATCACGATGAGCACATCCGCGATATTCCCGTTAGTGCACCAAAGCTTTTCCCCGTTGATCAGATAAGTGTCGCCGTTTTCTATGGGTGTGGCAGTGGCGGCCATTTTGGCCGGATCCGAACCGGCATCAGGTTCCGTCAACGCGAACGCAGAAATAGCGCCTTTTGCGAAAAGCGGGAGATATTTTTTCTTCTGTTCGGGAGTTCCTAAAAATTTCAAAGGCTGGGGAACGCCGATACTTTGATGAGCGGATAAAAGAACAGCCGTTGAGCCGCAATAACTGGCTACAAGCCCGACAGCTCGGTTGTAATTGATCTGGGACAATTCAAGTCCGCCATACTCTTTGGGGATTTTCATCCCAAAACACCCGAGTTCCGCCAGCCCCTTCATCACCGGATCCGGAATAATGCCGGTCCTGTCGACGGCGTCCGGATCAAGATTTGTCCTTAAAAACTTTTCTAATCGCGCCAGGAATTCGTCGCCGATCTTCTTATCGGCATCCCCCTGTTCGGGATAAGGAAATAAAATGTCCCATCGCATCCGCCCGCCGAACATGTCTCCGACAAAGCTGGGGTATTTCCAAGATTCCTCGCGGGCTTCTTCGGCTACCTCGAGTGATTTAGCTTTTTCAACGTTGTCTTTGCCTTTGAGCAGTTCCATGGGGACCGATTCTCCAAGTTTACAATATTGCTATATTTTGATAAAGGTTAGCTAAAATTGTAGCACAAAAAAATTATTTTTGCACAACTGATGCGATTTTTTTCCGCAGGCGCGCCGCCACCTCAATG